>JBHHXS010000170.1:0-7916 GCA_046757145.1 Phycisphaerae bacterium
CTTGTCTAACTTCAGCGACTCCGCTATGCACCTTGTCATCGCCTGCGCGAGGTTCGGCCGGTCAAACGCCGCTTGCATTTGGGCATGCAATCCGGCACAATAGTGATTGCGGCCGTCATGCGTGTGCCGACAGTCGCGGCGAAGGTGCTTTTACGGAGGTGGGCATGTCGCTTGATGAGCTTCCGCACGTGACCACCGGGCATTCCTTGGCTCGCGGATCCCCTGTCGGAACGTCGACCGTGCGTCGCTCGACCCGCAGTCGCCGATGGGGCCGTATCGGCGTGGCGCGGCAAAACCCTTGGGAGAAACCGATTATGAACACTGCGAGGGGCTTGGTGTTTACGTGGCGCTTGGTGCGCTCTCTTTTCGTGTTGGGCCTTGCTCTGGCTGTTCAGTCAGCTCAAGCCCATGTTATGGAATGGTTGCCCGTGACGGCGAGCGGCAACCACACCATTGTCGGGAACGAGATAGTCATCGAGGGTGGCGGGCAAACTGTCACACTACACCTGCTCGTTTCGGGGTGGGACCCTACCTCGGTGGGTACGCTGCTCGGGTCGTTCCAGGGAACGATCGATCCTACAAGCTACCTTGGCGCCAACGCTTCCCCGCCTAACCCGGGCGTCGACCTGAACCCCTTCGGCTGGCCTCTTACACCTACCGACGGAGCATTCCAGGCTGTTCAGGTGTGCGGCAACCTCGACTGCCTGTTCGACCCGACCAACCCCGCGTGCGACTGGGACGAGTTCGGAAACTGCGCCGTCACCCCATGCCTCGACCCGCCCGACCCACGTCCTTTCTGTTTTGAACGGCCGGATTGGGTGTTTGCTGGAGGCAACTACGTCGAAACGGTGACCACAGATTCGCTTTCCTATTCCTGGAGCGCGGCGTCGACCAGTTGCACCAGTGATCCCGACGCCGGGTTGACCAAGTTCTACGGAGGCACACTGCAGTTGGAGGTGCCGGTAGGCGCGCAAGGTACCTACACAATCAACTTCGTTGACGACATCAACTTCACCCTCATGACTACCTGCCTCGGAATCCTCATCACCCCGATAACGTCGATTCCTGCTCAGATATCGATTGCATGCGTCACAGACGCGGACTGTGACGACGGCAACGACTGTACGCAGAACATCTGCACCGGGGGGATATGCACGTATCCCGCTGAGGCCTCCGGGACATCGTGCGGCGGTGCCCCTGTGGGGCCGTGTGACGCACAGGATACGTGCGACGGCGCCGGAGTGTGCCAGACCAACTTCGCCGCTGCGGGTACCGCGTGCGGTGATCCGAACTCCAGCGAATGTGATGATCCCGACACCTGTGATGGAACGGGTGGCTGCCTGGCCAATACCCTACCCGACGGTACGACATGCAGCGATGACGGGCTTGCGTGCACGCTCGACGAGTGCGCCGCCGGCGCATGCATCCATTCTCCGAGACCTGCGGGGACACCCTGCGGCGACCCGAGTGACACCGGTTGCGATAACCCCGACACCTGCGACGCATTCGGCGTTTGCCGCAGCAATCTTGAACCCGCCGGAGCTGCCTGTGGCGACCCCACGGACACCGAATGCGACGGAGCCGATACGTGCAATGGAAACGGCGTGTGCCTGGCCAACGTTCGTCCGGCAGGAACGGCGTGTGGCGATCCGACGGCCACCGACTGCGACAGCCCCGACACGTGCGACGGTCTGGGAGCGTGCCTGACCCACCTTGCGCCGGCCGGCCTGCCGTGTGGCAACCAGGTGGGCAACCAATGTGACGACCCTGATACGTGTGACGGAGCCGGAGTATGCAGGCCGAACTCTCTGCCCGCGGGAACTCCCTGCGGTAACCCGGGCACGAGTGTCTGCGACAACGCGGACATATGCGACGGTGAGGGCACATGCCAGGCTAACAACGTAGCTGACGGAACTCCTTGCACCGACGACGGTAATCCATGCCGTGGTGACGTCTGCCTGGGCGGGGCGTGCACCCACCCGCTGGAGCCATCTGGAACCCCATGCGGCGATCCGACAACCACCGAATGCGACCGCGCTGACACCTGCGATGGGGCGGGAACCTGTTCCGCCAATCTCGAACCACCCGGCGCCGCCTGCGGCGATCCGACGACGACTGATTGTGACCTGGCCGACACGTGTGACGGGACCGGTAGCTGCCAATCCAACATCCTACCTGCCGGCGTGGCCTGCGGTGACCCGACTGACACTGACTGCGACAACCCGGATACGTGCGACGGGGCAGGCGTGTGCGCACCGAATGTCGCACCTGCGGGCCTGCCTTGCGGCAACTCCGTCGGAAACCAATGTGACAATCCGGACACCTGCGACGGAGCCGGTGCCTGCAACACGAACTTCGTTCTGGCCGGGACGCCTTGCGGAAACCCGACGGACTCGGTGTGCGACAACCCCGACACCTGTAACGGGTCGGGGGCCTGTGCCCAGAACCGCGAGCCCGACGGCACAGTATGCACCGATGACGGTAACGACTGTCGAGACGACGTCTGCATCGCCGGGGTCTGCGCCCATCCCAACTCGGCGGCAGGTACGCCGTGCGGCAATCCGGTCGGCTCCGACTGCGACGGTCCCGATACATGCGACGGATCGGGTACTTGTCTACCCAACCTCCTGCCTGCCGGTGCCCCGTGCGCGGACCAGAGTACCACCGCCTGTACCAACCCCGATACCTGCAACGGGTTTGGGGGCTGCTTGGCCAACAACGCTCCCAACGGCACGAACTGTGACGACGGGTCATTCTGCAATGCCGGTGCCACGTGTGTGGACGGCCAGTGTGCGGGAGGCTCGGTCGTCGACTGCGACGACGGCCTGGCGTGCACGACTGACAGCTGCAATGAGGCGTTACAACAGTGCGACAACATCCTCGTTGCCGGTAACTGCCTGATCAACGGCGCGTGTTATGCCGACGGCGAATTGAACCCCGCAAATTCGTGCGAGATTTGTGACACGCTCGTGTCCGCAACCATGTGGACCCCGAGACCGGAGGGGACACTATGTGACGACGGGGACCCCTGTACCGGCACGGGAGAGCCCGGGATTGGCGTCGATACGTGCGATCTAGCTGGAACCTGCTCGGGAACCGTCGATCCAGCCTGCAACGACGACTGTGTAAACGCGGTGCAGGTGTTCGACGGTAGCAACATCGGCAACAACGACAACCGCGGCCCGGACGACGATGAGGCCACCTGCCAGTTCGATTCCAACAACGACGTCTGGTACTTCTACGTGGCCACGTGCACGGGGCCTGTCGTGATGGACACCAGGGGAAGCGTATTTGCGCCGTTCAACGACACGGTGTTGAGCGTGTACGACGCCTGTGGGGGGACTGAGATTGCGTGTGACGACGATAACGGCCCCGGACTGCTGTCGTCACTCGCCTTTGCTGCAGTGGACGGGGCCGTGTACTGGATTCGCGTCGCCGGTTATCTAGACAACTCGGGCGACATAGTGCTGAACATCTCGACACTTGACGGCTGCGTGATTGACGGCATCTGCTATTCCCCCGGGCAGCCCAACCCCCTGAATGACTGCGAAGTGTGCATACCACTGCTATCAAGCACCACCTGGTCGGCGGCGGCGGCGGGCAGTCCGTGCGGCGACCCGACCGAAACCGACTGTGACAGCCCCGACGCCTGTAACGGACTCGGCGTCTGCGAGGTAAACCACAAATCCGACCAGGAAATCTGCACCGACGACGGGAACGACTGCTCGGACGACGTGTGTTTCGGCGGGCTATGCACCCACCCACCGAAACCCGTAGGCACCGCGTGCGGCGATCCTACAGTCAACGAGTGCGACAACGCGGACACGTGTGACGGCGCAGGCGCGTGTCAACCCAACTTCGTGCCCACGGGTGTCGCCTGTGGCGATCCGAGTGTCTCAGACTGTGATAACGCGGACATCTGCGACGGGCAGGGTGGCTGTAGTCCTAACCACCAGCCCGATGGGCTCGCGTGCACCGATGAGGGAATCGAATGCACGTTCGACGAGTGCAGTGCCGGAGTCTGTGTGCATCCTCCGAGACCTGCCGGGACCGCCTGCGGTGACGGCAGCAACACCCAGTGCGATGCCCCCGACACCTGCGACGGGACGGGCGGCTGCCTGCCGAATTATTCCGACACCGGTGTCCCCTGCGGAGACCCGACCGACACCGAGTGTGACAACCCCGACACCTGCAATGGCACCGGCACCTGCATACCCAATCTCGAACCCGTCGGTGTGGCATGTGGCGATCCGACCAACACTGACTGCAACAGGCCGGACAGTTGCGATGGTAGCGGCGTATGTCTGTCGAACTTCGAGATCGCCGGATTCCCGTGCGGCGACCCAAGCAGTACCCAGTGCGACAACCCGGACACCTGTGACGGCGCGGGAACGTGCCTCGTAAACGTCGAGCCCGCGGGGGTACCGTGCGGCGACCCCAGCTCCTCGGACTGCGATAATCCGGATATCTGCGATGGTCAGGGCGCTTGCGACCCCAATCATCAGCCTGACGGGCTGGAATGCCCCGACGAGGGTGTCGAGTGCACGCAAGACCTATGCCAGACCGGCGCATGTACACACCCACCGAGAATCGCGGGAACGCCATGCGGGGATGGCAGTAGCACGCAGTGCGACAGCCCGGACACCTGCGACGGAACCGGTGCCTGTGCGGTCAACTTCAAGACCGCGGGCACACCCTGCGGCGACCCGACCGACACCGAGTGCGACAACGCCGATACGTGTGATGGGGCCGGCGCCTGTGCCGCCAACTTTGAACCACCCGGATTCACCTGCGGCGACCCCACGGACAACGACTGCAACAACCCCGACACCTGTGACGGCGCGGGGGGATGTTTGGACAATTACGAGGTAAGCGGCTTCCCCTGCGGGGATCCCGGCAACACGCAGTGCGACAACCCGGACACATGTAACGGAGTGGGAACCTGCCTGGTCAACCACGAGCCGGAAGGTCTGCCCTGCGGTGATCCTGCAAGCGGTGAATGCGATAACCCGGATTCATGCGACTCCGCGGGTCAGTGCGCCGCCAACCACGTGCCCGACAACACCGCCTGCACCGACGACGGCAACCAGTGCAGCAATGACATTTGTCTTGGCGGAGCGTGCACTCATCCCAACAAACCCGATGGTACCCCGTGCAATGATGCCGATGTGTGCACGGCGAATGACACTTGTTCAACCGGCTTGTGCGCGGGCACCTTGATCGCTCAGCAACCGCTGATGGTGCAAGAGGGGCCAAAGGCCGTCTCCATCGTTGTTCAGCCCGTCCTTCCCGCACCGGACGTTGCCTTGGTGGTGAGTTCACCTGACTGGGTGTGCTTGAACAAGTACGTCGGGTCGCTGGAATGCGGCGGAAACGGCAGAATATGCACCACTGATGCGGACTGTAACCAATGTAGTTTCACCGCTTTCCCTTGTCTGACCACCACGGATTGTGACCACGGACGATGCACGAGCGGAATGGACTGCAGTGTATCGGCGCAGGACTGCCTCGACGCGTCAACCTGTGTCCGTGATGAGTTCTGTGTGATCTCCGGCAAGTCGTGCGTGCCGGCCCCGCTTCGACCGATGGATATCAATGCCGACGGGCTCATGGACGGCCTGCGCGCGACGCTCGTCGACGACCCCTCCCTTGCTACGGTCATGTCGCTGGCGGGCTGGACTGCCGGGGTGACACGTTGCAGCGAGTCCGGACTTCCATGCACTACCGATGTCGATTGCGATAGGGGCATCTGCGATAACGGAGTGTTCTGCAATGTCTCGGAACAGAACTGCCTTGACGCATCTCCCTGCGTCCTCAACGAAGTGTGCCTGCCGGGCAGGGTCTTCCTGACCGGACCGGACGTCGTGCCGGGAACGCAGTATGAGGCTCGTGCAGAGTGCGGCACATTGCTGACGTCGCCGGGATCGGCAAGCACGTGTTTGTGGGCTGATGTCACCTGCGACGGGTTTGTGAACGTAACCGACGTGCAGCTAATGCAACTGGGGTTCCAGGGGACGTTTGAATTCGCCAGCCTGGTACAGTTGGATATCGACCCCTGCGCGCCGCAAGGCATCATCAACGTGAGCGATATCCAACGTGTCGTGCTGGCTATCCAGGGACAGACTTATGCGGGAACCGGCTGCCCGGTACCTTGCCCATAGACGCCGGGAGCCATGTAAAGGCCGTCAGAGCATGCTTCGACGCACCCGCACCACAGCACTGCGAGGGCTCACGGTCCGGGTGCTTGGGCTGCTCTCGATCGCGGTCTCCGGTGCACTTGGGGCGGGCCGCATCTCTGCGCCGCCCCCATGCGGCCCCGAAACCTTGACCATACGCACCGACGCGTGCGTACAGCTCGGTCTCCACCTCCATGCGACGATCGAGTTGACCGGCGCACGATTGCCCATCGTCGGCGGGCAGTTCTTCTTAGCCTACAACGCCCAACACCTCAAGGTCCTCACTGTCCGAGCGGGCGACCCCCCTCTCATCGAAGTGCGCGAGGCCGATACTTCCACTCCCGGCCTCATCGACTACGCCGTCGTTGCGGACCCTTTCGGCGCCCCGCCGACTACGCAGGATATAGTGATGGCCCGGTTCACCTTCGAAATCTTACCTGATGCCAGCGAGCCGTTCATTCGGTTTCGCGAGTCGACGCCCTCAACCCTACTCGTCAACTCACTAGGGGCGCAAGTGATCCCTCGCACGATCGACAGCGACGCGGTAGGCATAGACCTCCGGGCGCTGGCACTCCTCCAGTCGTGCTACACGGGTGAACGGGTGCCAGCACTGCCGCAATGTGTCTGCTTGTTCGATCATGACTTGGACGACGACATTGACGCACTGGACTTCAAGTTCGCACAAGCGCTGCTGACGGGCCCCCCTGTGCCGGCGTGCCCGTGAGGAACCATGTCTTGCCTTCGCGCGGTGCGGACCACCCACGGAGCGCTTATACGCGGGTGCAGGCGTATGACATGTGTGCGATCGGAGCGGGAGGGATTCGAACCCTCGGTACGGTTACCCGTACACCGCATTTCCAGTGCGGTCCCTTCAGCCGCTCGGACACCGCTCCACGGGGCCTGGGAACGACCCGTCGAGCCAAAGACTCTTCGCAGAACCCGACGGCATCAACCTCCCACCAGTCTAAGTTGGAGTAAGGGACCGTCAAGACGCTCGTCAGCATCGAGTCCGATCGAGTCCGGTCAGCGGCGCTGGGCATCGCCCAGCTGTTCGGTTTTGCCTGTGCGCAAGGGCTTATCTAGTGACGCCGGACGCTTTACAACCGTGCGGGTACAGAGCTCCGGTGCAGAAGCGTTGGCCACGCTCCTGAACGCGTCGCATGTTCGGTTCGCATATTACTATAGTCAGGGCTGCACCGGGGGCCCGCCGGTCCGAGCCCTCGTTCGCTACGCTCACTCCGGTCCGAACCGGGAGGGTGTTCAGCAGGATGGCTTCATGGAACCGTGCGCAACTTGACGGACACCAACTGCGAAGTCGCTCAGCCCGGGGCAGTTGAGATCAGGACAGACCGGCTCCGCGAATGATGGTTGATCATCGTAATCCATCAAACACGGACACGAGCAATGAGCAGGAGTGCTGTATGAATTGCACGCATGGGCAAGGGTGTTGAACCGATGCCGGAGCGTATCGTCAAAAAGTAAAACCGGTTTGTCGTCGGGTGGCGGGTCGCCCCGACCACGCACACACTGATTCCCAGGCCGACATCCGGCCTGGGGTCCAGCGCGCCGAAAATGCGTTGACGTTTAAAACCAGAGTTTGGAACGGGCTTACGCCCTGAGCGGAGAACTGCGACGTGCAGGCTGGTGCCCGCGCCGTTTAGTCTCCGGCTTCCCGTTTCTGGTTTTCTAGATAATCCTCTAGAAAGGAGGTGATCCAGCCGCAGGTTCCCCTACGGCTAC
>JBHHXS010000171.1:0-7915 GCA_046757145.1 Phycisphaerae bacterium
CGGGTGGAGCCGTCCAGAGGCTGACGACGCCTTCGATCCAGGGATCAGGCTGGTCCGGACCGGCTACCGGAAGGTCCTGCCGTTGGTCGAGCACGTTCGACGGGGTTCACCCGCTGAGCGTGCCGGAGTGCGCCGGGACGACCTAATCCTGCTGCTCAACGGCCGGAATGTGCGTGATGCCCAAGCCTACTATAAGCGCCTGAGAACGCTCTCGCCGGACGAACCGATCGACATAGTCCTGCGCAGAGGGCGAACGGTATTGAAGCTTCGTTTGCGCGAGGCACGTTCCCGCGCGGTTGTCGCGCCTTCGCCTAACGGGGAGGCAGATGAGCTTGAACGCCGCGTCCCGGGCGATGTTGCATCAGACAAGCCGTCAATGCCTTCCGGTTCCGAATCGCTGCACCTGCTTCACGCGACACAAGAGGAGTTTCGCCTGGTAGTGGAGAGACTACAGCCGAGCATCGTTCGCATTGACACGGTGGGCGGCTCGTACCCTACTGGAGGCGTTGCGGCATCGTCAGATGACGCCGCCGACGTTCGTCCGGGCGGCCCGTTCCGTGATTCGCTCGGCTCGAGTTTTGTCCCGGCCGAGGGTGCTACGACGGGCATCATATACTCCTCCGACGGTTACATCATTACCAGCAGCCTCGGCTTCGTGCGGCGGCCGTTGCTTATAACGGTCACGCTGCCCGACGGGCGCCGTCTAGCTGCTGAACAGATTGCACGCGACCAGGTGCGCAAGATCGCACTGCTCAAGGTGGAGGCGTCCGGTCTGTCGGTCCCGCAGTGGAGTGAGTACGAGAGGCTCCGAGTCGGGCAATGGGCCATAGCGTTGGGTCGCGCATTTGATACGGCCGGCCCCTCGGTGACCGTCGGCATCGTAAGTGCTCTTAACCGTATGAGCGGCAATGCAGTTCAGACGGATGCGAAGCTCAGTCCGGCCAACTACGGCGGCCCGCTGTGCGATATCTCCGGGCGGGTCATCGGTATCTGCGTCCCGATGGCTCAGCGACCGGGCGAGCTGGCGGGCATCGAGATGTACGATTCGGGTGTCGGCTTCGCGGTCCCCATAAGACGCGTGAACGAGATCGTCGAGACGCTCAAGACGGGTCGATCAATCTACCGGGGCTGGCTTGGCATTTCCGTGAGGCAACATCCGCTCGACGGCGTTGTCATTACCGAAGTAGCGCTTCCGTCGCCCATGCACGATGCGGGAGTCCACCCGGGGGACATCCTCATCGCGGCTGAGGGCAAGGAGATCCAAAGCTTCGACCATCTCATGAAGACTTTGTACATGATCCCCGCGGGCCAGCAGGTGGAGTTGCAGCTCTCGCGGGCGGGGGGCGAGTTCAGTGTGGCAGTCACCTTGGCGCGAGCGTCCGAGCTCGGTTCGTTTCCCGATCCCTCGCACGTCAGGCAGCCCGCGGACGAATAGTCGCTCACCCTGCAGGCGGCGGCCTCGCGGGCCTTTCATGCTCACGCCGCTGAGCGCAGTGGAAGCATCTTGTACAGCACCGACAGGTACACCACGCCGACGGTGAACATCGCCAATGCAACGAACTGTGAAACGGTAAGCCCGAGTGTGTCGTGTGGGTTGTCCGCGCGTATCAACTCCAAGAGTACGCGCCCGATCGGGTACAGAACGAAAACCAGGCCAATGACGACTCCATGTCGCTTCCTCCTGTAAAAGACCGCGGATAGCAGTCCTGAGAGGATCAGGGCGTGCGAGGCTGAGTACAGCTGCGTCGGATGTATGTAGGGGGATGGACACTGCGAAGCCAATTGTCTTAGCTCCGTTTCGGACGTCCCGCGTTGTGCGTTGTGGCGCGACGGGAACTTCTGAACGCGTTCAAGCTGGTCCAGGAAATGCTCCCTGCGAAGTTTGTTCCGCAGTGTTCTGGCAGTTTGAAGCTCCTTTGCCAGCTGCTGCGGATCACTCCCTCCAGGATTGTCGTCCACTTTTGCCTGGGCCTGCGCTGATCTTAGCTGCCTAATCTTTTCGTCCAGCTGCTCCAGCTTGCGCCGCAACGTCGCTCGTCGTTCGGCGGACAGGCCAAAGGCGTTCGCGGGCAGCAGCGAAGCGCCGAACTCGTGCAACGTAATCAGTTCAGCGGGGACGGTGACTCGCCGCTTCTCCCACGCGTCTATTTGAGCGGGGCTGCCGTACGGGAACCGAACCGCCCAGGGATACTTGGGTTGGGGTGCTCCTGTCGACGCCTGCACAAGCGACCCGCTCGTGTTCAACTCGGCCGGTGCGTCAGGCTTGTCCGGCACTTCGCAGAGGCCCCCGAAACAGCACCCGTTGAAGAAGCACCCTATCCGCCCGAAGGCGAGTCCCCACATCAGCCCCGGGGCGAGTATGTCGAGATACAAGCGCACGGACTTCCTCTTGATGTATAGGTAGACCGCAATTGATAACAGCGCACCCAGGAATCCGCCGAGGAACTCAAGCCCGCCTTGGCGTATGTCGATTATGGCTAGAACCTTGTTCGGGACGTCCGCAAAATCCGTCCTCCAGTAGTGAACTACGTAGAACGCGCGGGCGCCGCCCACGCCGAAGACCAGGGCCAGGAACGACAAGTCCAGCACGCAGTCCGGGTCGGCTTTGACACGCTGGGCGCGGCGCATCGCCAGCCACACCGCGCTCAGAAAACCGATCATGAGGAAGAACCCGTACGTCTTTACGGTCACTCCGATGATGGGGATGGTGAAGAACTCCGGGTGCATTACTCGTGCCTGCAGCAGTCAAGTTCCCTGAAGCTGGTCAAGCGGGCATGCTACCGCGGTGGCTAAGGGGCGTCCACCGCTACGTTGTCGATCAACCTGCAAGCCCCTATCCGCACAGCCAGGCAAATGCGCGCATCTCTGTCAATCGTAGTCAGCCTCTCAAGCGTGCTGGCATCAACGATGTCGACGTACTCAATCTCGGCCGGGCCCGCAGCGCTTATCTCGGCGCGGATCCCCGCAGTGAGTACTTCGACATTGTGCTCTCCCGAGTCAGCTTGCCTGACCGCTGTGAACAGGGCCCGGCTCAAGGAGAGCGCCTGCTTGCGCTGGCTGTCGGACAGGTACGCATTCCTGCTGGAAAGCGCCAATCCGTCGTCGTCGCGCACCGTGGGGCATGCGACGATGTCGATAGGGATGTTCAGGTCACGGGTCAACTGCCTTATCACCTGGAGCTGCTGGTAGTCCTTCTCACCGAAATACGCCCTGTCGGCGGGTATGATCTGGAACAGCTTCGTTACGACGGTGGCTACGCCGTCGAAATGCCCGGGCCTGACCGGGCCACACAGACCGTCTGTCAGCCCGCTGACATGGACTGACGTTCGTCCACCCGATGGGTACATGGTCTCGACCGTCGGAGCGAAGATCAGATCGACACCCTCAGCAGCACAGAGCTGAGAATCCTGCGGCAGGGTCCGCGGATATCCCTCGTAATCCTCTTTTGGCCCGAACTGAGTGGGATTGACGAAAATGCTGACCGCTACGAGCGCGCAGTTCTCGCGCGCGCACCGAATCAACGACTGATGTCCCTTATGCAGGGCGCCCATCGTCGGAACCAGCCCGACGAGTAGCCCGGATCGTCGAGACTCGAGGATAGTATTGCGGCAAGGGGCAATATCACGGAAAAGCTGCATGTGGTGTACAACCGAATCGCAAGTAGTGCCGTACACGCCGTCAGGCGTGCTGCGCCACAATGTACAGCCAGTATGGAATCGTGCAAGGAGGCGATCCCCGCTACCTAACTACGTGACTCACACGGTGTCTGATTCATTGGAAACGCGCGATTTGAATGTCAAGAGGGAGCCGTCGAGCGAGCCTCAGACGGTTCTCCGGGCACAGCGCGGGGATAACGAGGCCTTCGCGGAGTTGGTTCGCCTGTACCAGCGACGGGCAGTCTCCGTCGCGTATAGGCTTGTAGGCAACATCGAAGATGCGAGCGACGTCAGTCAAGAAGCGTTCATCCGAGCCCACCGGTGCCTGGATCAGCTTGACGACGCCTCACGCTTCGGCGCCTGGCTGCTGCGGATAGTCACGAATCTGGCGCTGAACCAACGCCGGACCCGTAAGGCTACGGTCACCGGCTCAGTCGACGCCGGCACGGCGGAATCCGGGAACGTCGCCCGCGAAGGTGCGGGCACCGGCGCAGCGCCCTTCCACCGTGAGGGAGCACCCGCGGCATCGGAGGAGCTGAGGGCCGCCATCGGCACTGCGATCGAACAGCTACCGGAGCGGCAGCGGGTCGCCCTCATCCTGTTCACCGTCGAGGGACTGCCCCAGAAGCAAGTCGCGGAAATCCTGGAATGTAGTGTGGAATTGGTAAAATGGAATGTTTTCCAAGCTCGACGCAGGCTTAAAGAACTTCTCAAAGACCATCTGTGACGGTCTCGGCCAGTACGGGATGATGGCACAGTGTGGCCCACTCTCACGTCGATGGGAACGGAATGACTGAGAAGGCGTATGACGCGAACAACCCTGCGTTCCTTGCCAGTCGGCATCTGGACGAAGCGCTGTCACCATACGAGCAGAAACGACTGGACGACGCCCTAACTGCGTCAGCGGAGCTTCGGGCGGAGGCAGTCGGGCTCCGCACAATCAATGAACTGGTCAGGCGTTGGGGAACGGCAGAGGTTGAACTCGACTGGGCGGCGCACCGGAAGCTCATCGAGGCTGCGGTGCTGCTCGAGCCGGAAGATGCGAAGGATCGAAAACTCGAAGAGTTGCTGCAACATTGTGCGCGGGGACAGGCTGAGCTCGATGAGGAGAGATTTGCTGAACGGGTAATGGCACAGGTCCGATCGCGGTCCGGTCGTGCGCGACTGGGCGGTGTCGTCTTCCGTCTTGTATCACCGCTGGCTGCTGCCGCTGCCATTGCGCTCATGGTGGTGGGCACATGGTGGTACCACACCTCCATCAAGCCACATGCGGAGGTATCCATCTCGCGGTGGGCTGGTGGCACAGGCGCTGCGATGTCTTCCGAGCGGGTACGGATCGCGGTAGTGTCGTTCAGCCACGCTGCCGCTGCGGACTGGAGCGCCAAGAACGAAGGACCGGGAATATCGTTCCTGTTGGTCGGAGCGGCGCAGCCGGGGGATGAGGCGGGGAATGAACCTCCGCCGTTGTAACGACCAAAAGTGGTAATACACGTGGTGGGCGGAGTCAGGATTAGCGCATGCGCCTAGTTGGCCCTTTAGCAGTTGTGACGATCGTCTCCGTTCTGACGTCGGTGGCACATACCGCCCACGGACAGTCGGGAGGAACGCGGTACCTCATCGAGTCGGCTTTGGACGAACCGGTGCGCATAGCCCTCTCCAACATCACCCTGCGCGATGCCCTGAAGTCGATCACCGACCAGAGTGGTGTTCGGATCGTCATGCCGCCCGAGGCAATGGCGCTTGTACCCTTCGGGGATGCGACGGTGATCGAGCGCGTGGAGATAGTGGATATTCCGCTTCGCGAGGGGCTTGGGCGTCTGTTTCAGCCGCTTGGAATGACCTTCGAAGTCCGTGACGATCATGTGGAGGTCGTTCCCAAAGCTGGTCTGCGTTGCCTGGGCAGACGACCCACTTGGGAGGAGTTGGAGACGCTTGCCGCCGAGGAGCCCGGAGTTGACGCTGACGCGCTGGCCGGCCTGAGAAGTCGCGTGCAGTTCCGCGTCCCCGTCCGCAGCGGGTGGGCTATGCTCGCTGACGCAGTAAGGGACGTGGGGGCGGGATCGGCGGACGAGGTTCTGACCACAGCCTGCACCAACCTCGGGTGGGCGTGGTGCGTGTCGGGAAAGCGGATCGTAGTGACCTCCAGGACGGGTCAGTTGAGTCGGATGCTGGAACGTCCCATCTCACTTCGGATGAACTACACTGCTCTGATTGACGTATTGCAGGAAGTGGGTCACCAAGCCGGCGTGTCGGTCAGGATAGATCCGGGCGCTCTGGCGTCGTTGCCCAGAAACGTGCGGCAGAGTTTCATACTGAACGCCGAGAACAAACCAGCCGATGAGGTCCTAGATACGATCGCAGCGAACACGGGTCTCGGTTACCTGATCGAACCTGACGGGGTGTTGTTCTACAGCGTGGCCAACGTCGGGGCTTCGTCGGCGACCGGGGTAGGCTCCCAACGCGCAAGCGGATTGAGGGCCGATCCATACGTGGGCAAGGTCGTCGTCCCGCTGGAAGACGGGACAACCGTAGAGTGGCTGGTTCGAGAGTCCGAGCTCGACCCAGATCTGCGCCGGCGCAGGAGATCCGACCTTGATAAGGCTTTCGAACAGCTCCGACGTCAGCATGACGGTCAAGCTCCTTCGACGCCCGTCCATCGCGTCCCGTAGCGGTTGCACTCGGGCGACGAAGCATACTGCTGCCTTTAAGCGCCGAGTCTCGTCGACGATCGAGCGAGCCCAGGGGGCTCCGCGTGCAGCTCATCCATGCCGCGTGATCGAGATGGGCAGGGACGTTGCACACGGGTCGGTTCGCTTGTACAAGGGAAGCGCCTGGCGTTACCTCTGACTCCGGACATGCGGACGGTTTCGCCGGGCGGCGCCCGGTATGTGCGGGGCGACTCTTATTCGCGCTGCTCAAGCAATGCTGATCTGTAAGGGCTTAGGATTGTTCTCGTCGCGCGTCGGAGCGTTTTCGTGCCGGTCCTGTTGATATTGCCCGTTCTGTGGTGCATCGGGCTTACGGTGCTGCCGGGCGCACTGGGACAGATCGACGACAACAGCACGTACGTTGACGCGGAGGCGCTGGCGGAGCAGCTCAACCTCGCCCGCGAGGGTATCATCGACCCGGACGCGAGGCCCGACGACCGGCGGCGCTGGATAGACGCCCTTTTCTCCTTCAACACACCGCAGGCGCAGGTACTTGTGGTCGAGCTTCTCGAGTATGGTGAGAACCCTGCAGCTCAGCAGGCGCTGTGCGAAGGGATTGCCCGTCACGTTCGTTCGCACCCGGAGCGTCTCGACTCGAGCTTCGTAGATCCGTTGATTGAGTTGCTCGGTTCCAACTCGCAGGACGTCCGGTCGGCTGCGTCGCGGGCTCTGGCGGATTTCCCCGGTGATGAGGTCATCAAGAAGCTCGGTTCGCTGGCCGGGCGGTCGGATGTAGCAATTGACAAGCGGCTGGCGGCCATCGACGCGATGATATCCAAAGTGGACAGGCGAACTGTCGTACATGAGCTGATGCTGCTGCTGGAGACCGGCGTTCCCGAGGTGACGGAGCGCGTGGTGGCGGCGCTCGAGCCCGTATCACGGGAACCGCTCGGAGCGGATGTGGAGCGTTGGCGGCTGTGGTGGGCGAAGAAGGCGGAACTTGACGAGGAGGCCTGGTTGGCGGATCGCCTGAGCCTCTACCGTGATCGCATGCAGCATCTGGAGCGCGAACTTAAGCGCGTCCGCGAACGGGCGACCCGACGGCACGACGCAATCACCGCCAAAACCGCGGAGTTGCTGCGTGAGGTCTTTCGAGGGCTGGGAACCGATCAGCAACAGGCGAAACTCGCGGAGTGGCTGGAGGACCCCTTGACTGAGATCATTCTTGTTTCGCTCGATCTCATCAAGGCGAAGATGGCGGATGAAGGGCAACGACCGGAAGGCAAGGTCCTGCAGGCGCTTATCCGGTTGCTCGATTCCGAAGAGGCGACGGTGCGCCTATCGGTGCTCGAGATCGTCCAGAATCTTAAGAACGAACCCTCCGTCGCGCAGGCTGTGTTAGGTCGTATGGCCAACGAGACCGAGCCTGAAGTTCAACATTTACTCATCCGGGCTTTGGGCAAGCTGGACGTCCCGGAAGCTTTCCCGACGCTCATCATCCATATCGCAGACCCCCACAGTCCGCCGGACTGCGTGCGCGAAGCGGCAATAGCGTTAGGGCGTATAGCCTCAAAGGGGTGTAAATCAGACCAGCTTGAGGATGCCATCGGG
>JBHHXS010000172.1:0-7852 GCA_046757145.1 Phycisphaerae bacterium
TTTCATTGTAGGCCCGTCCGGTATCGCCTACCCGACCCCCGGACACCTCGTGCTCGGCGCTATTCGGGCGTACAAGCGCGCTAGATCGTTCACTGCTCATCGGTCCGTCTCGCGCCACATCTTGAACAATTGCTGCTAGGAAAGAACCCGACTCACATTCCACCGGAGCCATCTCGCGTCACGACCCCAACCGCAGGGGATACCTTCACGTACGATAAACTATTGTGTTCAAATAAATTACGAGAGAAACACGCCACCCATCGACATAGCTTCACCTCATCTGCACCGCGTTGGGGCTTTCGAAAGAACGGCGTAACCACTGCGACGTGCGCCGTCGCCGGACTCGCAGCCACCCGGCGATACCACGCGATGGCGGCGCACCGACTGACACACGCCGACCGAACGAGACTACACAGCGCCTAACCGTCCACGTTAATGGCCATCCGCAGCATCCCAGCTTCGCGCGACTATACTGTATTATCAGGAACGGTAAGTGGCCGACCAAGCAGGTGTTCCACCGTGTCCATGACGACAACAGCCATCTGCGCCTTCGTGCCTGACTGTGGGGCGCACCACCCAATGTCGTGTCGCAGGATCTGGATGCATGCGTCGTCGGATCCCACGTTGCCCGGCCCATTCAAGACAATTGCATCACAGCGCTTGCGCCTGAGTTTGTCTTCCGCGTGTTGGTGTTCGTCGTGATCCTCCATAGCGAATCCGACGACCACACGAGCCCCCTTGGTCTTGGCAAGACGTGACAGGATGTCAGTCGTAGGCAGCAGGCGAACCGTGCGCGGGCGGTTCCGCTTTTTCAACTTGCGGGGGAGGCACCGTGCCGGACGGTAGTCGCACACTGCGGCTGTCATAACAGCCGCATGAGACGCATGGAACTCAGCGACGCAGGCCTCGAGCATCTGCCCTGCATTAAGCACATGAATCACTTTCATCCCGTCGGGAGGCAACAAGTCGACCGGCCCGGTGATCAGCACGACGTCATGCCCGCGCCGGGCAGCTTCGATCGCCACGGCGTACCCCATTTTGCCGGTCGAGGGATTGGAGATGAACCGTACTGAGTCGAAGAACTCTCGCGTAGGTCCGGCTGTCACGAGGATTCGCATGGCTGAGCAGTGAATCAAAGACAGAAGACGACGGGAGCTACCATGCACGGCGCGATCGCGTGTTCATTCTCCAGCCGTGCTTTTGGGAGTGCGCGCTTTAAGCATGGTCTCCACGGCATTGAGGATGTCAGCGGGTTCGGCCATCCTGCCCGGTCCAACGCTGCCGCACGCCAGCCACCCGTCCGACGGCCCCACCACCACGAAGCCACGCTCCTTTAGGCGCAACAGGTTCTCCTGGACCACCTTATTAGCCCACATCCGGTCATTCATGGTCGGGGCGAGGAGTACGGGCGAAGTCATGCTAACCGCCAGAGTCGACACCAGGTCGTCTGCTATTCCGGCGGCTGTTTTCCCGATGATGTTCGCGGTGGCAGGTGCTATGAGCATCAGGTCGGCTGCATCGGTCCTGCCGACATGCTGCACATCGGCAGGCTCCTCGGATGACCAGAGGCTGGTAAGCACGCGGCGTCCGCTCAATGCCTGGAAGGTCAGCGGCCCGACGAACTTGCGCGCCGCTGCCGTCATGGCAACACTCACCCCGCTGCCCCGCTGAACGAGTGCGGACACGATCGAGCAGACCTTGTACGCGGCGATGCCCCCGCAGACCGCGACGAGAACCTCGTAGCCGCAAAGATCACGCTGCGGCGGGCTAGGCGGCGTCGTCTTCATCGTCGGGCTCGTGCTCCACCATCTCCATCTCGATCTTGCCCTCGAGGATTTCCTTGATGATCACCTCCATTTCAGTGAGGCCCTTCGCCTGCACCATTGGCCTGGCTCCCTGTAGCAGTTGGAGCCACCGCCGCTGAATCAAGGCGACCAACTTGAACTTCCCACCGCACTTCCCCACGACCTCATCATACTTCAGTGCTTTAATCATAACGTCTGTCGGGTCTCCTCTTCGATGATCCGTTTTACTTCCTCGACCGTGTCCTCGAGGACGTCGTTGACGACAAAGTGACTATAGCAGCCGCTGTCCCGGGCGATGGCGATCTCACCGTCGGCCTGGGCGAGGCGCTTGCTCAACTGCGTTTCCGCTTCGGTTCTGCGACCTTCCAGCCTCGCCCGCAGAGACTCGATGTTAGGGGGCAGCACGAAGATGCGTACCGACTCCGGCATTGTGACTGCCACCTGCATACCCCCCTGTACGTCGATCTCAAGCACTATGTTCTTCCCGTCGGCGATCGCCTGTTCCACGAGTCGACGGGGGGTTCCGTAACGATGTCCGACATACTCGGCGACTTCCAGAAACTCGCCGGCCGCCTCCCTACGGGCGAACTCCTCCGCGGAGATGAACTCATAGGTCTTCCCTTTAACGTCGCCCGGCCTCATTGGGCGCGTCGTGGCGGAGACGCTCCACACCGCGTCGGGAAGCTGTGCAAGCAGAGCCTCACAGATCGAAGTCTTCCCCGCGCCGGACGGTCCGCTGATCAGGATTACACGTCCCCGTCCCCGCCGTCTCCCGCCTTCGGCGCTACTGTACATTCTGGACTTGTTCCTTGAGGCGGTCGATGAGCCCCTTCACGCGAGCGACGCTCCTTGCGATGCCCGTATCATTGCTCTTCGACGCAATGGTGTTGGCCTCGCGAAGCAACTCCTGGGTGAGGAAGTCGAGCGTCCGCCCGACACAATCCCCTGGATCGCACAGCTGGGTGAACTGATCCAGGTGCGACGTCATCCGCGTCAGTTCCTCCGTAACGTCGCACCGCTCGGCGTAGATAGCGACCTCGCGCATCAAGCCGCTCTCCTCCAGCTCGTAGCCTCCGCCTTGCAGCAACATCGCCACACGCTCTTTGAGACGACCGTGATACTCCTCGATGACGCGCGGTGCCAATGCGGATACAGTGGTCAGCTCGCCTCGGATTTCGTCGCAACACGCGAGCAGAGCATGGTGTAGCGCCTGCCCTTCCTCCCGGCGCATCGACACGAGAGCGTCAAGGGCCCCGTCGGTGAGCGTCTCGATGATTCTCAGTTGACGCTCTCTAGTATTGTCATCGGCCACGGGGGGTTGACACACCCCCGGCAACGCGGTCAGAGCCCCAAGGTCTATCGCTCCGTGCAAGCCGGAGGGTAGCCGAATCTGAGCGAGCTGATCCACGTAGTGCTGGAGCACTTCGACGGAAATCGGGCACATCGTGTCGGCCTCATCGCAACGGGTGCGCAGGGCGTAGGTGACACTTCCTCGGGCGAGCCGCCTGCGGACAAGCTTGTCGACCGCATTCTCAGCGAAGCGCAGCGTCTCGGGCAGCTTGATCGTGAGCTTGAGATAGCGGTGGTTAACGCTACGAACCTCAAGAGCATACGACACGCCGTCTTCGACATGCTCCGCCGCTCCGTACCCCGTCATCGACTCGATCATGGGCGAGGCTGTTCCTCGGAGTGTTCGCTGGAGGGCGGCGCAGCGCCGACATCGCCCGTCGCGTCCGGAGTCTGATCTTCGACGGGCCCTGGTGCCGGTTCTCCTGACGTATCGGATTGGGGGGGTTGTGGTTCCCCGGCTTCGCCACGGGGCTCGCCGACCGCGGGCGCCGCATCAGATTCACCCCCGGGCGGTGCCTCGCCGGGCGGCGTGGCGTCGAGCTCGCCCCCGCCGGTCTGCCCTTCCGCGGAGGTAGTCGGACGCGGTTCTTGGGCTGCTCCGCCCTCACCCGGTGTTGTTGGCACCGAAGATGGAGTGGGCGTCTCCCGCTCTACGGGCGCTGCGGCGCGTATCTTGCTCCGTCCCGGGTCCCCCTCGTCCAGGGCGTAATT
This sequence comes from Phycisphaerae bacterium, assembly GCA_046757145.1. Taxonomy (GTDB): domain Bacteria; phylum Planctomycetota; class Phycisphaerae; order UBA1845; family UBA1845. The sequence continues at coordinate 3,867 of JBHHXS010000172.1, forward strand.
GGCCAACACGGACAGCACGACAAAGATCGCAGCCACTACAACCGTGATCCACGTGAACACGTCTCCCGTCTTCGCCCCGAACGCGCTCATGCCCCCCGCACCGCCGAACGCACCGGCCAGGCCGCCGCCGCGCCCGCGCTGCAGCATGATTACAAGCATCAGGAAGCAACACACACCGATCAACAAGACTCCAACAATCCACTGAGGCCAAGTCATTTGAGCCAGCGTAAACATCGATTGGTCCTTACCGTACTTTGAGAGGCACGTATCGGAATGCACACCGCCTTGCGGTCGGCAGGGCATACCGGCTTCGTCTCAAGCCCACCACCGAGGCGCCCGCCGCTACAATCACGCCGCAGATGCCACCGCTGCGGCGGCCTTCATGATAGCAACAAAGTCACCAGCCACCAAACATGCTCCACCCACCAGGGCTCCGTCGACATCCGCCTGGGAGAGCAACTCCGCGGCATTGGCCGGTTTGACGCTGCCGCCATAGAGCAGACGGATTCGTTCGGCCGTAGCCGGATCGTAGATCTTCGCCAATCTCCCGCGGATGAACTCGTGCACCTCTTGTGCCTGTTCTGGTGTAGCAGTCCTGCCGGTGCCGATGGCCCAGACGGGCTCATACGCGATCACGACCCGGGCGGGTGAAGTATCTCCAGTGACTGCTTCGCCGAGCTGGTGCTCCACTACAGCGCAGGTGCGCCCTGCTTCGCGCTCTTCCAGCGTCTCGCCGACGCAGTATATGGCGGTTAACCCGCCACCGGTGGCAGCCCGCACCTTACGGGCAAGCCGATCGCCGCCCTCACCGAACAGTTGGCGGCGCTCGCTGTGCCCAAGGATGACGTGGCTGCACCCGGTGTCCACAAGCATTGGCACCGATACTTCTCCCGTAAACGCACCATGCGAGGCCTCGTGGACATTCTGTGCACCAAGCATCAAGGGAGAGCCGGCGACGGCCTTGGCCATGGGAAAAAGCAGCTGCACCGGGGGGCAAAGCAGGATTTCCACTCCCGAAAGATCTTCGATCCCCGCCCGAATACCAGCCACCAGCTCCCGCGCTTCCGCGAGCGTTTTGTGCATTTTCCAGTTACCAGCGATAAGCGGCGTTCGTACCGTCACTCTTAGTGCCTCCCATTCATTCAGCGGTATCAGCCTCCCCACCCGCCCACGGCGGGTCGTGCAGCTTCACCGTCCTCGCGACCCCATAGTGTTACCCGATGCCCCACAACCTCAGCCACCTGCCGTATCTGCTCCATCGTCAGCGCGAAGCTCTTGGGCAGCACCGCCTGCGGACCGTCACATAGCGCCCTCTCAGGACAGCTATGTACCTCGATTATGACGCCGGCAGCGCCGACGGCGATACCAGCAACCGCCAGAGACGGTACAAGATCACGCTTACCCGCGGCGTGCGAAGGATCAACGAACACGGGCAGGTGCGAACGCTCCTGAATAACGGGAACCGCGGAGAGGTCCAACGTGAAACGGACCTCTTCGGCAAACGTCCGTATGCCACGCTCGCAGAGCATTACCCGATGGTTCCCCTGGCTCAGCACATACTCGGCGGACATGAGCAGCTCAGTGATCGAGGCGGCCAGCCCTCGTTTGATGAACACAGGTTTGTCCGTGCGCCCCACTTCAAGCAGCAGATTGTAGTTCTGCATGTTCCGCGCGCCGATCTGGAAGATGTCGGCATAGTCGTAGACGATCCCCACATCTCGCGGGTCCATCACCTCGGTGATGGTGGGCATGTCCAGCTCCTCGCCGGCCTCGCGTAGCATCAACAAGCCTTCCCGACCCTTGCCGCTGAAGGAATACGGCGAAGTGCGGGGCTTGAACGCACCACCGCGGAGGATCGAAGCGCCGGCATCCTTGACCGCCTTAGCCACCTCGAACAACACCTCGCGGCTCTCGATAGCGCATGGCCCGGCTATCACGTTGACGTGAGGACCGCCGACCCGAATGCCCTTGATGTCGAGAATCGTGTCCGCATCCTGAAACTCTCGTGAGGCGAGCTTGTACGGCTTAGTTATCGCCACCACCACGTCCACACCCGGCAGCTGTTCAAGCTGCTGTTGAATGTGCGGTGACTTCTCCCCTATCGCGCCCACGATCGTCCGAAACTGTCCACGCGATAGGTGTGGGGCGAGTCCGAGCTCCCGCACTCGGTCGACGACCCGCTCGACGTCGTCGGCGTGGGAGCTGGCTTTCATGACTACAATCAGATCCACGGGGTGAACTCTGCCAGAATGAGCAGCTCTGGTCTCTCAATCGTAAGCCCTGAACCAGGGGACGTCCCCCGAGAACATGTGCGAGCGGCACCAGCAATGACGACACTGCGGACCGCCCGATGTCCGGCACGCAAGCATCGCCGTCACAAGGCTTTGCAGGATAGTTCGCGGCTGCCGTAGGTTACGCGCGATGAGGCAGATGTCAAGATCGCCCGTGGGCCGGCCCGAGGACCCCGACTGACCGGCTCGTCTCCATCGACCCCGGCTTGACGACACCACGCATTCGCTTAGCCCGACCGGCCCTGCGGCAGTTACCGGTCGTACATGGGTAGGCCCTCCCTTACTGCCGAGCGCCAACGCTTCTCAAGCTCGGCTGGAGTGATGCCCTCATAGTTGGCCGCCAACGCTTGCGCAATCGACTCCCCGTCCTTGAGGCTCTTTATGAACCCCGCGAAACGCTCGCTGCCTAGAGACCCCTGAAACGCCACAATGCTGTGGGCCAGCGGGTACTGATACACCTCGATGGGCCCGGCATTGCGAATCAGATCATCAATGGGCCAGTCGTACCGCACATACACGGCGGCAAGAAGAGCAGCGTTGCCGGCGTTGGGACAGCGGGAGCCCAGTACGCGCGCTGCCATTAGATCAGCGAAACCCTCGTTCACCCAGTGTGGGATCAGCTTGGTCGTGTGGAACCGGTGAAGAAACGCGTGTGTCCCTTCGTGCACGAGCGTGCATGCGAACCGGTAGTAGTCCTCCGGCGAGCGCCCAACTCTAACCAGCACCAGGTGCACGTGGCCGTTAGCTTGGATCGACCGACTGTACCCCACCGCGTTTCTGCCGTCGTACCCGTCGAAATTCCGGGCAAACCTGATAAAACGCGCTCTTGAACGCCAGCAGAACACGGGACACTTCGCCAGAAACACGTTCGTTTCCGGGTCGATTTGGAACTGGTCGCATAGCGCCGTGTACATCGATTCGCACCACTCGGAGAGCCGGGGCTGCGACCGCTTCTCCCAATCCGTCCATATCAGAAAGTGGTCCGTCTCAATGAGCTCCAGGTCACGCGCCATCAACTGACGGACTCTTTCCCCGAACGTCTTGTAGACCTCGAGCGCCTGGGCGCGTGTCCGCGGCGTCGTGCTTACAAACGCCTCGGCCACTGCGTTGTGGGACAACTCGATCTCCGCTCGCTGCGAGCCGTCTCCCCGAGTATCCGTTTCAGGCGTGTCGTCCGCCCCGAGGCTGGCCATGATATGGCCGGTCTTGGCCGCCGTCCGAGTTTTCTTGCGATATTCGTCGAACGCCAGTTGTGCTAGTTCCCTGTAGGTGCGGTCCAAGCTTTCAGCCTTGCGAAACTCGGAGGCTGATAGATCGGTTCGCTTGCGCGTGATGGCATAAAGCCCAAGCTGGTAATGGTCTTCTGCGGTAAGGTGTTGGCTCCCCCCGCGTTGCAGTGCGAGCCAATCTCGCTTGACGACGTAGGCAGTACCCGCCTCGAGCTCTCCCCACGAGAACACGTAGGGAATACTGTCGGCTACTACGACGATGCCGTGGTCGGTGGCGTCGACAAGCAGCCCGCTTAACGCGCCGCCCGTTTCCAACTTCAGATCTACGCCGATCGTCTCAGTCTGCCCACGCGTTATTGCCGTCAACGCCATAATGGCGCACACCACTGCCGCCGTACTGCCGCGATGTGACGAAGCAGGCCACGGGCGCAACGAGCAGGCCATGGATGACCTCACCGGGTTCATG
>JBHHXS010000173.1:0-7825 GCA_046757145.1 Phycisphaerae bacterium
CGAGTATCGCGGCGCGCTCGCGCTGCTGCGCCCGGAGGAGGACGGCATGGCGGCGGAGGTGCGCTGCTGCTCGGCCTTGACCGGCGTTGGACTGGCCGAGACCTGGACCCTGATCGCGGCGCGCCGGAACGGTCAGGAGCTCACGCAGCGCCGCCGCGAAATCCTCCGGATCATCGAAGTTGGCCAAGCGGCCACGCCCACCTGCAAGAAGCTCCTGTGCGTGCCAATATGGGGTCGAGATCACCGCCCTGCCCGACGACAGTGCGTAAGCAAGCGTTCCCGACGTAATCTGTTCCTTGCCCCGGTACGGTGTCGCGTAGACGTCCGCCGCTTGCAGATACTCGCGCAGATCGTCGTCGCAGACGTAACGGTTGTGGAACAGAACGTTTTTCTGGATGCCCAGCTCAACCACTCGACGCTCAAGCGACAGGCGGTAGGCCTCACCAGCCTCGCGCAGAACAGCCGGGTGTGTTACCCCCAGCACGATGTACGCTACATCAGGATGTTCAGGAACCACCCTTGCCAGCGCATCCAGCATCGTCTCAATACTCTTGTTTGGCCCTAAGAGCCCAAACGTAAGTATCGTCGGCCTTCCAGCAAGCCCGAACCGCTGCTTGTAAGGCTCGGTGTCCTCGAACTCGACCTCGGGCACCCCATGGTGAATAAGCTGAACCTGCTCCAGCGAGATATCATATACGTCGCGCAGGAGCACTTTCGCCCGTTCAGCCATCACCACCAGCACGCTGCTCCTCGCTGCGATACGCTGCAGCACTTCGCGATGGGCTTCCTACGGCTCACTAAGAACAGTATGTAGCGTGGTCACCAGGGGCTTACGGAGGCGATCGAGCAGCTCGAGGATGTACGCCCCCGCCTCGCCACCGTACAATCCGTACTCGTGCTGCAGGCTCACAACACCGATCTTGCTCGCATTCAAGACCTCAGCGGCGTTGTGGTAGTCTTCTCGGCGATACTGGTTGATCTCGACACTCACTTCAGGGCCGTACCCGCGTTCCCCACTCAGGTCCGTCATGGCCACAATCTGCACACGGTTTCCTTTGGCCAGTGCTTCGAGAGGCACGTGCTCGGCAATTGCCGACGCAAGGTTGTAAGTGAACGTGGCGATGCCGCACTTCCGCGGTACATAGGACCCGATGATGGCCACGGAGCTGCAAGCGCGATCAGGCATTAGCGTCTCCCGGGATGAATAGCAACGATCATCTCGCCGCCACGATCATGGCGGCAGGCACACCTATTATGTCGGCAACTCAATATCCTTGCCAACAGGCGCCGCCAGTCCAAACCACCGTGCGCGCCGATGCGCATTCTTCCGAGCCGGGAGCGCGAGCGACGACCACATGAGCTCCCTGCCTGCGCACAGGTCTCGGATCCGCGGCGCGGGATCTGCCATAGTGATTCAGTTGGGATGATAAACGCAGGACAACCGAACGAATCCTCAGGCGCGATATGCTTCGCGTAGCGTGGATCGCTGACGCCGCCATCGGCCGCCTGACGACTGCGCAACGCAAAACCGATGCCGTTCACACGGGAGCGACATCGGTCTAGTTGATCATTTGATTCCGGTGATTCCGGTCGAGGCGTCAGGACATCCGCCGCTTCCGGCGTAGAGTAACCAGCACGCCTCCTGCGGCGAGCAGAGACAGCGACAGCGGCTCGGGGACGATAGCCCCGATGCTGCCTACGTTGGCACCCTGAAACTCCTGAAGCGCTCCGGTCTCATCGACAAACCAGCCGGGAACAGCCAACGCCACCACCGTGCCCTCCAGATCCTGTTCGGCGGGCAAGCCCATCATCGAGAAGCCCTGACCGTCAGCCCCCTCAAAGATGCTGTTTCCGTCCCGATTGATCTGCACGTCTGTCAACAGTCCCACGAACAGAGCGCCGAATGTCCCTAACCGCTCCCAACCCCCGGTGACGGTTGCCGCGAGCGAGTCGCCGTCGATATCCGTAAGGGCAAGCGATCCACCCAGCGACTCGGCAGACGCTTGACTTGGGGAATCCACCGGCAAATGCATGTCAAACGACGCCAGGCCGGGAAAACCGCCTAAGTCGCCCGCGAATACTGCCGTCGTGTCAGTGGGCTGTGCGCCTCGGACGCGCGTCACATCGCCCGTTGTGTTGTTGTCGTCGGCAGCCGTGAACAAGCCGGACTGAACGCCGGATTCCGCTGATTCGACTATAGAGAAACTGCCGTCCAGGTCACTGAAGCTGAACGACACAATAGGCCTTTCACCGGCCATCGCTAAGCCGGGCAACGCGACAACCATCGCTGCGCCCGCGATACAGACATTCATCCTACTTAGCCGCATCTTTGCGTCCTCCCCAGGGAGCCCCCAAATGGATACTACCCTCCTTGCGGGCCTGTAGACATACGAGCAACGTGCGACACGCGTTCTTGCGCTATACTAGCGTATTCGACGAGGCATGGCTAGGTCGCCGTATCATTTTTTTGCGCAATTCTCTCACACGTAATCGTCCTATAATTATCGATGTAGCTTCGGCCCCAGCGGCTACCGGCACTTTCACCGGGCAAGCCACGTGGGTTCGTGCTCGGCGGTTATCTGAGCCTGGTACAGAACTTCTATCTGCTCAACCATCGTACGCCAATCGAAGTCACGCAGGCATCTGCTCCGCCCCTGCCGCCCCAGCACACGTCTTACCTTACTATCCCTAGCTAGTACGACCATCGCTTCCTCGAATGCCCTAATGTCCCCAAACGGTACTAGGACCCCCGTCTCGCCAGGAACGACGATCTCCGGAGCGCCATCGTTATCGAAGCTTATCACCGGCACTTCCATCAACATGGCTTGAACAAGCGATCGCGGCAGCCCCTCCCACTGGGACGCATGAACCGCAATGTCGAACCCGTTTGCCAAACGCGGTACTTCGTCCGGGTTCACCAGACCCAGGAACCGAACGTGGTGGCGCAGACCCAGATCACGCAAACGCCGCTCGTATTCGTGTCGATTGACCCCATCACCCACCCACACAAACCTCAGGTTTGGCTGGCACTCGACTGCGTTGGGCATGGCCGCCATGATCTCCTCATAGCCTTTGTTTTTGACGAGCCTGGCGATCGTTCCAACCACAACGTCACAGTCCTTGACACCCCACTCGCTTCTCACTTGATCCCGCAGAGCCGGCGTCGGCTTGAAGCGATCGGTGTCAAGCCCGGAGCGGATCATGGTAAAACTCTCACGTCGTGCGATACCTGCTTCTACTGCCTGGTCAATCATGGCGTGAGCGACGGCAATGAACGCGGTCGTGTGCTGCGCCGCCCACTGTTCCAGCCAGCGATACAGCGTTCTTGTGCCCGCGGGCTGAGTCCTGTTGAAGCTCATGCCGTGTATGGTGTGAACGACGGCAGGCACATCCACGCCTGCCGCTGCAGCTCGCCCTATGATCCCGGCCTTGCTGCTATGAGTGTGCACCACGTCTGGACGAATCCCATCTATGATGCGGCGCAGCTCGTACAGCGCGCGCAAATCGAGGCTCGGATTCACCGCGCGACACAGTGGGCTGACGACGCGTACATCGCAGCCGGTCTGACGCGCCTGCGCCCAGAGCGATCCTTCGGGGCCGGTCTCGGGGCCTGACACGAGCGTCACATCATGACCTCGTTCAACCAGACCTCGACAGGTAAGCAAAGTGTTCTCCTGCGCGCCGCCGACGATAAGACGCGTAATGACGTGGCAGATCTTCATCCGTCAGTGTTTTGCACCTCACCGGCGTGGCGTGGTAGTTGGATCGTCCGCCTCAACGTACGCCGATTCCCGCGTCCCAGCAGGGTCGGAACCACACCCCTCGCCCCCTGGGACTGCCAATAAATGATGAGGGTAGCGAACCCACTGCAGGCAAAGCCCGTGGGCAGGCATCGTCGGCCCGGCGTTGGCGCGGTCGCGGCTCGCCAGTATCGCCGGCACCCGGTCGGGTTCCCAACGTCCTAGCCCCACGTTGAACAACGTGCCCACCATATTGCGCACCTGACGGTACAGGAATCCCGTCCCCTCAACGTTGATGCGCACTTCATCGAGGTGCCGTTCGACGTCGCACCGCAGCACGGTGCGCACCGGGCTGACACGTTCTGCCCCCCTTCCGGCCATCGCGCTGAAGTCCGTCTCTCGTATGAAGTGTCGAGCCGCGGCCTGCATGCGCTCCAAATCCAGATCCTTCCAACAATGGTAAGCGTATCTCTGCATTCTGTAGGCAACGGGCCCGGTGCCGGCGTAGTGAACGCGATAACGATACAGCTTGCTGACGGCACTTCGCGTCGCGTGGAACTCGGGATGGACCTCGAGGGCACTGAGTACAGCGAGGTCCGTGGGCAACCGGGAATTGACTGCGTAGCGCAGGCGGGTCGCGGGCAGTTGACAGCTCGTAACGAAACTCGCCACCTGCCCGCTGGCGTGGACACCAGCATCGGTCCTGCCACTCCCAACCAGGTCGACGTCGTGCCGTACCGCGCGCCGAACCGCCTCGGCCAGCACACCCTGCACGGTCCGCAGGCCGGGCTGGTGCTGCCAACCGTGGAACTCCGAGCCATCGTATGCTACAAGCAGGTAGATCGTTCTCAAGTTACTCACCAGCGACGTAGCTCCAGGGAGGCTATGAGGGCCTATGCCATTACCCGCAATCGTGCAGCGGTCCGCCCTTTATCTCCCTTGCCAATTCGCAAACACAGGGAGGCGAGCGATCCGCAAAGCCCGAACGGGCTCTATGCCACGTGGGCGTTTGCATCGATGAGCCCATTAAGCTCACCAAGGCGGCTGATCACATGCTGCGCTCGGCGTGCATATGGAGGCACCGAGTCGCCATCGATCAGAAGGATCGTCCGTGTTCCCGCTGCGTCACCCGCCAGGATGTCGAAGAGATGATCGCCGACCATCCAACTGCGCACGGGATCAGCGCCCATCTCCCGACAAATCGACCAGACGGGCTCAGGTGACGGCTTAATCGCCCCATTGGTCCGCGTGCGGATGGCATCCACCGTGATGCCGTGGCGCAGCAGGGCGATGTCAAGGGTAACCCGCGCGTTCCGCGTTAAGATCCCCACAGGGTGCCCGCGGCTGTGACACATCGCGACGGCCTCGCGCGCCCCCTCCCGCAGGGTGGCGTTCTCAGCTGCGGCACGCTCGTGACGAAGTAGAATCGCCTCGGCCACCTTGCGGTCCTGCTCGTCCATGGCTTCTATTGCCTCGAGAATAGGGCCCTCCACGCCGATTTCGGCGCGCATGGCATCAAAGTCCAGATAGTGCTCGGTGAGGGTTCCATCGAAATCGAAGATAACGGCAGACCGGCCTGGCATGGCGTTCCTATACCGCGCTTCGCCCTTCCCTGCCAACCTGACAGAAGCGGCCCACTGCCCATAATCAGGCCATCCGTTTCCCGCCATCAAGAAATAGTGCATCCTCGACAGTCAAGCTCATGGAGCACGAGCTGAATTCCTGAAAGACGCTGAGTGCTTGGGTCCAACAGTTGAGTGCGCTATACTGGTTGCATGAGCTCGTCACCGTGGCCCATGGCAACGCGTGGTGGAAACCGACGACGTCACGCCATGCGAGCGCGACCTAGCGCTCGGATTCGCTGCGCGCAGCCCTGCACAGGGAGTGCGAGCGGTGCCACAGGCGAATTCGAACGGGTGGCCCGGCGGCTGCACAAGATCACAAACCCCTCGCGGCGCCCGGACGCCAGCGCCCATCACACCGGCGTACGGCCCGAGGTAGCCATAGCGATCCTCGCCTCGTTGTACGTCCTCCTCGCCTGCGAGCGGGCGGAGGCATATATCGGACCGGGTGCGGGCTTCGCGGTCGGATCGTCCATTCTCGCGTTCTTGCTCGCCTTTCTTTCGGGTTTAACTGCGATCGTGCTCTGGCCGCTTCGCGGACTCATCAGGTTCATCCGCGGGCGGCGGGCGTTGGCCCGTGCACGCGTCAAGCGCTTTGTTGTGCTTGGTTTGGACGGGATGGAGCCGACGCTGGTAGAGAAGTACATGGCCAAGGGCGCGCTACCCAATTTGCGCAGACTAATGGAACAGGGCAGCTACCACCGCCTCGGCACCACTGCACCGCCGCTGTCGCCCGTCGCATGGTCTACATTCTTAACCGGTTGCAACCCGGGTAAGCATAACATCTTTGATTTTCTCACGCGCAACACGCGCACCTACCTGCCGGCACTGTCTTCGGTCAGCATTCGGCCACCGACACGCGTCTGGAAGATCGGCAAACATCGGATCCCGCTAAGCAGCGCGGACATCCGGTTGCTGCGGAGGGGCAAGCCGTTCTGGAACACACTGGGCGAGCACGGCGTCTTCAGCAACATAATACGCGTGCCCATCACCTTTCCGCCGGAACGGTTCAGCGGCGTACTTCTCTCGGCCATGTGCGTTCCGGACCTGCGCGGCAGTCAGGGGACCTTCTCATACTACACCACAGGCACCAGCGACGGCGACGACCACGTGGGAGGAGAACAGATTCGCGTTGAGCGCGTGGGCGACGTGATTCGTTCGGACCTTGTAGGCCCGGACAACGCCTTCCACGAGAACGGGGGGGCCATGCGCTGCCCGTTCGAGATCAGGATCACCGGCGTCAACAGAGCCACCCTCCGAGTATGTGGACAGACTGTGGATCTCCACAAAGGCAAGTACACGCCTTGGATCAAAGTAAGCTTCAAGACCGGGCTGGGGATCAAGGTCCACGGGATTTGCGAGTTCCTGCTGAAGAACATCGAACCGCACTTCGAGCTGTACGTCACCCCAATACAGATTGATCCGGACGCCCCCGCCATGCAGATCTCGTATCCTACGGTCTACGCGACGTACCTCTCCAAAATGCACGGGACCTACGCGACCCTGGGCCTAGCCGAGGACACCTGGGGGCTAAACGCCGGAATACTAAGCGACGATGACTTCCTGCATCAGTGCATCGAGGCGGACGAGGAACGCGGGAAGATGTTCTTCGACGCACTTGAGAAGGTCCGCCGCGGGCTTTGCGTCTGCGTGTTTGACAGCACGGACCGCATTCAGCACATGTTCTGGCGCTACATCGATCCAGAGCACCCCGCTCACTGCGGAGACGGAAAGCAGCATCGCGGTGCGATCGAAGAGCTCTACCGGCGGATGGATGATCTGGTAGGCCGGACGATGGACAGATGCGACGACGACGACACGGTGCTCATGGTCCTTTCCGACCACGGGTTTAAGAGTTTTAGAAGGGGTATCGACCTCAATGTCTGGCTGGAACAGAACGGCTACTTGAAACTCCATCCTGACGGTCGCGGGCGCAAGTACCTCGCCGGCGTCGACTGGTCGCAGACGAAAGCATACTGCCTCGGCCTTGCCGGCATCTGGCTGAATATCAAAGGGCGCGAGGCCCGCGGTATAGTGGAGCCGGCACAGGCACACGAGCTTCGCGACGAACTCTGCAACAGGCTCGCCGGTCTGTACGATGACGAGCGGGGAGTATTAGCGATCAACCGCGCCTTCAACACTCGAAGCATCTACAGCGGGCCCTACACTCCCGACGCTCCTGACATCATCCTGGGGTACAACGCGGGGTACCGGGTGTCGTGGGAGGCAGCTGTGGGCGAGCCGACCGATAAGCTCTTCCATGATAACACGAAAGCGTGGAGCGGCGACCACTGCATAGATCCCAAGTTGGTACCCGGAGTCCTCTTTTGCAATCGCCGCATCAGGGCCCGTAAACCACGGCTCATGGACATATCAGCAACCGTGCTGGACATGTTCGGCGTGGGAGTTCCACTCGTCATGGACGGGCGCCCGCTTGACGTCGCCGATGCCGACGGCTCGTTC
>JBHHXS010000174.1:0-7806 GCA_046757145.1 Phycisphaerae bacterium
CGAGGCTCCGTGCGTGGTCTACGAGGGCAAAGTCGGCAAAGAGGATAAGGCAAGGCCGTTTGCGATCAACCGCGACGAATGCACCGCCTGCTCGTTGTGTGTGCGGATGCTGGGCTGTCCGGCCATCCTCGTGGTGAATGGTGTATATACCATAGACCGGGAACTGTGTGACGCGTGCACACTGTGTGCTCCGATCTGCAGGTTCGGGGCAATTGACAAGGAAGCTGCAGAGAGAGTGTGAATGGCTTTTGCCTCTGCAAGCCGCGACGGGACCGGCTGGCGCGTGCTCATTGCGGGCACCGGTGGTCAGGGCGTGCTTACTATCGCGCGGCTGCTGTGCAATGCATTTGTCGAGCGCGGGCATGAGGTCGTGAGCGGGCAGCTCCACGGTATGGCACAGCGGGGCGGCAGCGTACAGTCATCCGTGATCATTGACGGCGGTATGTGTCCTGTGATTGCAGACGGGCGTGCCGACTACGTTCTGGGGCTTGAGCCTATGGAGACTGCTAGAGTCCTGTCATCTATGTCCGCCGGGACGGTGACGTACATGAATACCAGCCCGGTCGTGCCCTATGTCCTGGCGCAGCGTGCCGCAACCGGTAAGGAGGATGCCGATTATCCCGACATTGATTACCTGTCCGACTGCGTTCGGTCGGTCACGCCGAACGTGTTGATGTTTGATGCAACTGCGATGGCGGTGGAGGCGGGCTCCGCCAAGTCGCTCAACATGGTGATGCTGGGGTGTTTCCTGGGTGGTGGAGGTCTGCCATGTACGCCGGAGGATTTCTGGCAGGTGATTGAGACAAGAATGCCGCTCGCCTTACAGGAGATCAACCGGCGTGCGTTCTTTTGCGGTGCAGACGTGGGCAGAGAACACCGGGGGAGCGTGGAGGAGCAATGAAGCTCAGAGTAGGCGTTGATGTGGGGGGGACCTTTACCGACTTCCTTGTTGTCCGCAACGAGGAGGAACCGAGGATCTACAAGGTTCTTTCGACGCCGGCTGACCCGGCGGAGGGAGTGATCAATGGTCTTGCTCTGATCGCGGACGATCTTGGAATGTCTCTCAAGCGACTGGCACACTCCATGGAGACCGTCGTGCACGGGACGACGGTGACGACGAACGCAGTGCTGACGCTGTCGGGGGCAAGAACGGGTCTGCTGACGACCGACGGCGTTCGCGACGCGCTCGAGATGAGAAGGGGTGTCCGGGAGGAACGGTATAACAATCGTTACACCAACGTGGTTCCACTGGTGCCAAGGTACCTGCGTATGCCGGTACGAGGGCGCTTGGACTACCGCGGGGAAGTGGTGGAGCCGCTGGATCTCGATGATGTGGAGCGTGCCGTCGAGTTTTTCCGTGGTGAGGGGACAGGGGCTGTGGCCATTTGCTTCATGAACTCCTTTGCCAATGGAGAGCACGAGAGGCAGGCCGCTGAGCTGGTCCGCAGGAAACTTCCGGACGCATATGTAACGGTCTCGTCTGAGCTGCTGCCCTCGGTTCGGTTCTACGATCGTGTGAGCACAACCGTGCTGAACTCGTATGTCGGTCCCCAGTTAAGTTCCTATCTGGACCATCTTACGGCGCGACTGGTGGAGATCGAGTTTCGCGGGGTCCTATTGATAATGCAGTCGAATGGCGGCGTGGTATCTCCGGAGGTGGCGCGTCAGAGCCCGGCGCGTACATTGCTTTCCGGTCCCTCAGCCGGGCCGAGGGCGGGTCTTAATTGCGTCCGCTCACACGGTCTGGATCGCTGCATCACCATTGACATGGGCGGCACGAGCTTCGATGCAGCGCTCCTGCAGGACGGCACACCGCTGGTAATCACCGATGGCGAGATCAATAGGCATCGCATTGCCCTCCCGATGCTGGACATTGTGACGATCGGCGCCGGCGGTGGGAGTATCGGCTGGCTTGACGAAGGAGGGCTGCTCCGAATGGGACCCCAAAGTGCCGGCGCGCAACCGGGGCCCGCGTGCTACGCCCAAGGGGGGGCGGCACCGACCTGCACGGACGCAGACCTGATCCTCGGTTACCTCGATCCTGAGTTCTTTGCCGGTGGTAAGATCAAGCTTGACAGACACGCGGCGATCGCGGCTGTGCAGGAGCATATTGCGCGTCCCATGGGGCTATCCGTCGAACAAGCTGCGGCCGGAATGTACCGGGTGATCAACACCAACATGGCGCAAGGTGTGCGTGAGATTTCGATCAAACGCGGGTTTGATCAGCGAGAGTTTCCCCTTGTCGCCGCTGGGGGTGCCGGTCCCATACACGCCTGTATGATCTGCAAGGAACTGGATATTCCCATGCTCATTGTACCCAGGGAATCGTCGATATTCTGTGCCGCCGGTATGCTCGCCAGTGATTTGCACCACGACTTCGTACGCTCGTTTGTCTCCGTGCTGCGTGAACTTGATTGGCAACAGCTCCATGCAGTTGTGCAGGACATGATACACGACGGGACGACATTGCTCACGCGTGAGGGCATTCCCGCACAGAGGCAGCGCTTCGATGTCAACCTTGATTGTCGTTATGTGAAGCAGTACCATGAGGTGTCTTTCGCCGTGCCGCTCGATGCACTTCGTCTGGCGGATGTGGAGTCAATATCAGCCCTGTTCCACGCTGCGCACAACCGGACGTACGGCTATTCGCTGGAAGAAGAGGGTGCCCCCATAGAACTCATCAACGTTCGCGTGTGCGTTGTCGGGCTCACAGACAAGCCGGTGTATGCGAGCGAGCCCTATGCCGGCTCGGACGCGAGCCACGCTCTCAAGGGAGAGAGGGCTGTTTATGTACCCGAAGAGAACGCGTTTACAAATGCGCCGGTCTACGACGGGCATAAGACGCGTCACGGCAATCACCTGGGTGGCCCGGCGCTTATCGAGCAGGCCAATACCACGATCGTGCTGACCTCGTCTTATGATTGTCTATGTGACTCTTCCGGGAGCTTTGTTGTCTTCCGAAAGGGATCTGAAAGTCGTCTGGCTCCGGCTCTGCAGGAGATGATGGTGTGAGTGAGGTTGACCCGGTACTGCTGTCCGTCTTCGCGCGGGCCTTCAAGTCGATGACGGACGAAATGAGCATCTCCCTGGAGAAGACGACGCGCTCGCCGATTCTTTGCGAGGCCAAGGATTTTGTAACTGGCGTATACGATGCCAAGGGCAGAATGCTTGAGCAGACCGAGAACTTACCCATACTTTCATTCTCTCTCGGGCCGGTATGTAAGTATATCATCAGTTACTTTGGCGACGAGATCTACCCTGGGGACGTCATCCTTCACAACGATGTGTTCAGCATGGGGAATCAGAATAACGACGTGGCGGCGTACAAGCCCATCTTCTACGACGGCAAGCTCGTAGCGTGGTCGGCATGCAAGGGGCACCAGGCGGATATCGGGGGTGCAGTCGCCGGCGGATACAATCCACATGCTACCGAAGTGTGGCAAGAGGCGCTGCGCATTCCGCCAGTGAAGGTCTACGAGAAGGGCAAGCTTCGCAAGGATGTGTGGGACCTTATCTTCGCCAACATCAGGTTTGACATCGTACAACAGGATATGCGCGCACAGATCGGGTCGTGCATCGTAGGTGAGAGGTGCATGTTGCGCCTGCTGGCGAAATACGGCGCGGACTGCTTCGATGCGCATAAGAGGGCGCTGTTCGATGCGACGCGGAGAATGATGGAGGCGGAAATCAGCACGATCCCCCAAGGCGAGTATCGCGGGGAGTCAACGGTCTACTACGACGGGAGGAATCAAGGGAGGGAGTACAGGATTCGCGTTAGGATCACCGTGAAGGATAAACGCATTATCTTCGACTACTCGGGTACCGATGGTCAGTCCGACGCGTTTGTCAACGGCACGTTCACCTCGAGCGCCTCTGCGGCCGTCCTTACGCTCCTCCAGATGGTTAATCCGGATATCCCGCATAACCAGGGCATACTCGAGCCGATTGATATAATCATACCCGAGGGCACGATTCTCAATGCTGCGTTTCCTGCTGCCACTACGTACGGCAACCACCTCTGTCCAGCAAACGCGGATGCTATTGTACGGGCGCTGGCACCGGTCATCCCCGAGCGCGCGTCGGCCGGATGGAACCATCTGCTGTGCTCTTTGACAACGGGTGACGACCCGCGCAAGAAGGAGAAGTACGTCGACATTTGTTTCATGGGGCTCAAGGGCGGGTCGGGAGCCCTGCGCGGTGTGGACGGGTACGACCACATAGGTATGATCGATGCGTCCGGTGGTCTGCTTGATCAGGATTACGAGATGTTTGAGCAGCAGACACCGCATCTGCTGATTCGTCATGAATACTTGTGTGATTCGGCGGGCCCCGGCAAATGGCGTGGCGGGCTCGGGGTCGAGACCATATTCAGGATCGGCTCGGAAAAGACACAAGTGGTTGTATTTGGTGATGGAGATGTGGAGCCTGCATTCGGTTTGTTCGGCGGAGGAAATGGGAGTTTGAACTCGATACGGCTGACTTACCCCGACGGGACTGAAAGGACCCCGGCCAGTCTTGACCTGATAGCCGGTGTGCCCAAAGGAACGGTTTACCATCAGCTCGCCGGTGGGGGCGGTGGATACGGTGATCCGACCGAGCGTCCGAGAGAACTCGTTGCAATGGAAGTGCGCAATGGAATCATCTCCGCAGAACGCGCACGGGACGTTTATGGGATGACAGCGGAAGACTACCCTTGCCGCACCGACGACGGCGCATCGCGGACCTCGGCTGAGCACTGCCATAAAGATAGTGTAGGTGATTAGTGGATTTCGAACTATCAGAGGAGGAGCGTCTCCTCCAAGAGACTTTCAGCCGGTTCCGCAGAGAGCGTATCTCCCCCGTAGCTGCGCAGATAGATGAAAAGGGAGAGTTCCCGCGCGAGTTGTTCATGCAACTGGCTGACATGGGCTTCTTCGGACTGCGTTATCCGGCGTCGCTCGGCGGAGCGAATCTCGGTCTGGTCTCCTACTGCCTTGCAGTCAGTGAGATCGCCCAGGGCTCGTTGTCTCTGGGGGCGGTAGCGGCAATGCAGTCGGTCATGGGAACGCACTTCCTGTATGTGCTCGGCAGTCAGGACATACATGATCGGTTGCTAAAACCGGCAGTGAGGGGCGAGAAGATCGGGGCCATTTGTATTACCGAACCGGGCGCCGGCAGCGACCTGTCCGCCATAGGTACGACGGCGCGCAAGGTAGAGGGCGGCTACCGTCTGAATGGCCAGAAGACGTGGATCACTTCGGCACCGGTGGCGGACTTCTTTACGGTGTTCGCCAGGCTGGGGAACGATGGTCCGCTGACGATTTTCCTGATCGAGCGCGACTTTCCTGGGCTCAGGGTAGGTCGATCTATTGAGAAAATGGGCTGTTGGGCTGTGCCTACCTCGGAAGTATTCCTCGAGGACTGTTTCGTTCCTGATGATCACAGGCTCGGAGCTGAGGGAGGGGGTCAAGAGCATCTCCGCGACATTCTCGCGGATATACGCGTGCTGACGGGAGCGCTGGCGCTTGGGGTTGGCCAGGCGGCTCTTGATGAGGCGGCAGCCTACGCCGCCCAAAGAGAGCAGTTTGGAAGGCCGATCATTAAGTTTCAGGCCATTCAGTTGAAACTGGCTGAGATGGGCACAGACCTCGAGGCCGCTAAACGCTTGGTCTATTACGCTGCGTGGCTCAAGGACACCGGCAGACCGCTTGAACGCGCAGCAGCTATGGCTAAACTCTTTGCGACGGAGCGAGCTATTGACATATGTGACAAGGCGACACGGATTCTCGGATCGTACGGGTACGCTATGGAGTTCGCCGTTCAGCGGTATTTTCGGGATATTCGCTTCACTCTCTATGGGGGCGGTACGAGTGAGATTCTCAAGCTCATCATTGCCAAGGGAATCCGCTCGGCTACAGGATTGGATGGATGAACTCCACTAGGAAGGTCCGTGTACTGATTGCCAAACCCGGTCTAGATGGGCATGACGTAGGTGCGAAGATCGTCGTGCGTGCACTAATGGAGGCCGGCTTTGACGTTGTCTACACAGGTCTGAAGAGATCTCCCTATGAGATTCTGAGTATTGCGAAGGAAAAGGGAGTCAACGTAATCGGTTTGTCTATTCTCTCCGGATCCCACCTGCCGATTTGTGAAACACTGGCGAAACTGCGCAAGCAGCACGGTCTGGAGGATCTGCTGTGGATAGTCGGCGGGAATATTCCAAACGCGGATCATGAGAAACTGAAGGCGCTCGGTGTTGACGCCGTCTTTGCAGTGGGGAGTCCGCCAAAGTCTATCGTTGATTTCATCCGTGAGAAGACGTCATGAGAGAACCGAAGTCGACGGATGTTCGAGTCGTGGTGAATGAATCCGGACATGGAATAAAGGCAGTGTATACTCAACAGGATGTCGAACGGAGTGGCGGTTGGGCGGGGATCGGAGAACCCGGCGAATTCCCGTTTACGCGCGGGATCCACAAGTACATGTATCGCAAGCGTCCTTGGACGATGCGGCAATATGCCGGATTCGGAAAGCCGGAGGAGACGAACGAGCGGTTTCGATATCTGATCGCCAACGGGCAAACCGGTTTGAACGTGGCGTTTGACCTGCCTACGCAGCTCGGCATGGATTCCGACGATCCACGAGCATTGGGAGAGGTGGGCAGGGTGGGTATGGCGGTCGACTCCCTCAGGGACTTTGAAATCGCATTCGATGGGATCGATCTGAATGAGATTACCGTGTCGCTGACCGTTAACGGGGCGGCAGCGACACTGATTGCCATGTACTTCGCCCTTGCTGAGAAACGAGGCTATGAACTTCGTAGACTTCGGGGTACTGCGCAGAATGATATCCTCAAGGAGTTCGTCGGGCGTGGTACGTGGGTATTTCCGGTTGAGGCCTCGATCAAGCTCGTCGGTGATACGGTTCTATACTGTGCGGACCGTGCGCCTCTCTACAGCCCGGTGAGCGTGTGCGGATACCATATCCGTGAGTCTGGCGCAACCCCGGTGCAGGAGATCGCATACGCCTTCTGCATCGCCCGAGCGTATATCGACCACGTGTTGCAGCGCGGATTACAAATAGATGACTTCGCATCGCGCCTTTCCTTCAATTTTGATATTCAAGGCAATCTGTTCGAACAGGTCGCTAAGTTCCGTGCCGCGCGCAGGTTGTGGGCGAAGATTGTCAAGGAGGAGTACGGAGCTACAAATCCCCGATCGATGTGGCTGCGCATGATCGCCGGCGGGGGCGGAGGCGGGCTTACCATCGAGCAGCCGGAGATCAACATCATACGCGGGGCGTATTACGCATTGATCAGCGCGCTTTCCGGAACGCAGACTATGGCACTGTGTTGTTACGATGAAGCCTATACGATTCCGTCAGAGAAGGCATCGCGGCTGTCGCTGCGAACGATGCAGATTCTGATGGAGGAGATGGGGCTTTGCGACACGGTCGATCCGCTGGGAGGCGCGTATTACGTAGAAACACTGACGAACCAGATGGAGGAGAGTATTCGCGCCGTCATGCGCGACGTTGATGTGCGCGGGGGAATTGTAAAGGCGATTGCGGAAGGGGAAATCCAAAACACTGTATCCACGCAGGCTTATGAAAGATTGAAGAAGATTGAGAATGGGGAGATCCGCAAGGTGGGGGTCAACTGCGATCGCGTCGAGGAGGACGAGCCGGAAGTGGTGTTGCATCCATTCTCTGATAGGCTATGCGAAGAGCAGGTGCAGCTACTAGGAGAGGTACGGAGGAAGCGGGACGAAGGGCGGGTAAGGCGGGCCCTGCAGAGAGTTGTTGCCGACGCCAAGGCGGGCAGCAACG
>JBHHXS010000175.1:0-7783 GCA_046757145.1 Phycisphaerae bacterium
TCGAGTATTTTCCCTCGTATTTTCCCTCTCGGACGCCCCGAAAACCATTTTCAAGGCTCGTCTGCACTCGATTATCGCACGCCGACTGCTGGGTGCCAATCCGGCGTGTTGGGTTGTACATGAAGCCCGATCCTGGCCTGCCATCCGCAACCTGTTCTGGTGAGAATCAACCGCTAAGTGGACGATATTCAACCACCTAGCGGTTGATCGCCAGTCGCCGGGCTGGTAGGCTACACCCATGATTGAGCGGAACATCATCACTCGGCTCCGGCAGGCTCTCAAGGACACGCCCGTCGTCTTTCTGCACGGCGCACGCCAAACGGGAAAGAGTACGCTCGTGCAGAAGATCGCCGAGGGCAGGCGCAACGCCTCATACCTGACGCTGGACGACGCGGCCACACTAGCGGCGGCGACGGGCGACCCGGTTGGGTTCGTTCGGGGATTCGACGGGCGTATCGTTCTCGATGAAGTGCAAAAGGCTCCCGCATTGTTCCCGGCGATCAAGCGTGAGGTGGATCGCAACCGAAAGCCCGGACGGTTTCTGCTCACGGGGTCGGCCAATGTGCTGCTCGTTCCCAAGGTGTCGGAGTCGCTGGCAGGCCGGATTGAGATACTACCCCTTTGGCCGTTCTCGCAAGGCGAGATCGACGGCGTGCGCGAGACCTTCGTGGATGCGTTGTTCGCCAAGGCCAATCCGCGTGCGCCGGACAAACCACTGCCAGCGTCCAAGCTCATGGAGCGTGTGTTGCGCGGTGGCTACCCCGAAATCTGCACGACGCGAAGCCCTGCAAGACGCGATGATTGGTTCCGGTCGTACATCTCGACGATCCTGCAACGCGACATCCGAGACCTGTCCAACATCGAGGGACTGACCGAACTGCCTCGCCTGCTGACGCTGTTGGCTACGCGGGCGGGATCGCCCGTCAACTTCGCCGACATTGCCCGCGACCTGTCGATCCCGCAGACAACGCTCAAGCGATACTTCGCCCTGCTGGAGATGACCTTCATCGTGCAGGCGTTGCCAGCGTGGTCGAGCAACATCGGCAAACGGCTCGTGAAATCACGCAAGCTCTACCTCAACGACACGGGCCTGCTCACGCACCTGCTGGGGTTCAGCAAGGATCGGCTCGGCAACGATCCAAAGCAAGGCGGGCCGTTGATGGAGAACTTCGTCGTCATGGAGCTTCGGAAACAGGCGTCATGGAGCAAGACGCAGCCGGAGCTATTCCACTTCCGCACGCAGGCCGGGCGCGAGGTGGACATCGTGCTGGAGGATCGGTCGGGCCGGATCGTCGGCATCGAGGTCAAGGCGGGTGCTACACTCGGCACGAACGATCTCAAAGGTTTGAAAGCGTTGGCAGAGCTTGCGGGCAAGCGGTTTCACCGTGGTATCATGCTTTACACAGGCGAAGATGCGATCCCGTTCGGTTCGCGCATCCACGCGATGCCTATCAACACTCTCTGGGCGATTTCCTGACCTCTCTCGCCCCTCCAAGCACGGCGAATACAATCCCCGTATGCGCGAACTACCGTGCCAAGCGCGGGATATACGCGTCCGCGATTTGCACGGAAGCTCGGACGAACAGAAAGGCCGCGAGCATCAATAGAATGGCAAGCCAGCGAGGACGATTCCTGTACCACAGGACAACCGAGATGATGAGCGTCCACCAAAGGACGAGAATCATTCCCGAGTATGTTGCGTTCGGATAGAGATAAAAGAATGGCCAGACGGTTGTATAGTCCCGCCACCCCAGTCGCCGGATTCCGGCGCAGAAGAAAGGCCACAGCGGGAGGAAGATCGTCGTATACATGACGACGATGCACCAGAATCGGAATCGACGGGGGAATGCCCAAAGCTGCGACGAGCCGCGCGCGGAACTTGCGGCGAACACGACCGCTGCCGAAAGAACAAGTAGCCCCATCGCTGCAACGAATACGACGGTCAATTGCCAACCGTGAGCAAGCCTCCAACGCCAGTTCCCTACGAAAGGCGTGCCAAGGAGTATCCAAAGGTGCGGTGTGAGGGCGAACAAGAACACGACCGCCGCCGGGTAGAGGCGTTCATCAACACGGAGACGGAGTGCGAATGATCGCGGTCGGAAGAGCAGAAGCAGGAGTGTCTCCAGCGTCCGTGGAATCAGCTCCATACCCCGCTTGCCGTAGACGGGAGTTCCGGGGCGGCGGAGTTCCGGGTCGGATCGAAACATCTTCAAGTCGAAGGTCGTGCCGCACTCCGGGCAGACATAGTGCGTCAACCCAGTGAGGTTGTATCCGCAGCTAGTCGCCCGTTCCTTTTCCCCGTGCCTTGCCCGTCATGGGTACGAAGCTGACCGGGATCAGGTCGGTGTGCTTGAGTTCGCCGTCGGCCGATTTGGTGACTAGACGGAGGTTTTGAATACCCCCTTGCCTGCCCACCGGGATGCACAGCCTGCCGCCGACCTTGAGCTGCTCGATGAGCTTCGGCGGGATATGGTCTGGCGCGCAGGTAACGATGATGGCATCGAACGGCGCGTGCTCTGGCCAGCCGGCGTAGCCGTCTCCGATTTTGGTTCTGATGGTTGAGTACCCGTGCTTGCGGAAGCACTCGATCGCGCGTCTCGCAAGCGGCTCGACGATTTCTATGGTGAACACGTGTGGAGTAATCTCCGACAGGACTGCCGCCTGATAGCCTGACCCGGTTCCCACTTCGAGGACCTTCGAATCCCGCGTGAGGGCAAGAGCCTGGGTCATTAATGCAACGATGTACGGCTGGGAGATCGTCTGCCCCTCACCGATGGGCAAGGGCCGATCCGTGTACGCATGAGGTTTCATAGAATCTGGCACGAACCAGTGCCGGGGAACATGCGTCACTGCGTCGATGACCGCGGCGTCGTGAATGCGCCTCACCACGATCTGACGGTGCACCATTGATCGCCGCTCAGCACGTCGCTCGTCTGATCGTGGTCGAGGCCAGCCCAACGATAGGTCGACGTTCTGCGCTTCGGTTCGAGTAGTCCGGTCCGGTAGGTGCACCCCCTGAGCGCAGGCTGACCTTGCCGGCACGATCCCCACCAAGATCGCCAGAGCGGGTGCTATTCGTTGCATTGCACGATCCATATGTGCCTAACAGGATGCCCCATTGTGCACGATGCTGCAAGGCCCGTAGCCTCGAGGTGTGGCGAACCCGTACAGTCGGTGGTACGGCGCCGGTCGCCGTCCAGGCCGTCCGACGTACATGTCAGCGCTCCAATCTGGAAATAAGTAATTCCTCGTCGAGAGTGTGCTTCCGCAGCCCTTTCTCGCGAAGAGCCTCCAATAGGAAGCGATTGACCTTGGCGCGAGGCCATCGCATGAGGCGTCCCCGAGCGTCGGTGCGGTATTGGTGCGAGTCGGGGAGCAGCCACACGTGCCCACCACGGGCGATCAGCGCCTCCGCTTCTTGCGCTAGAGCTGCTGCTTCTTGGCGCAGCAGTGCCACCCTATCGGCGGTGAGGTTCGGCTCGAGATCGACCCAGCCCACCTGCAGGCTCAGCCAAGAAGGAAAGGCTGCGACTTGTGCTGCGAAACCGGCGCGATGCAGGTAATAGAGCAGGTAGTCTCTATCGTATGAGAATGTGACGGCCAGGTCATTCGGGCCGGCCAATTGCGCCAGGCGCTGGGCACGCCTATGCGCAAACGTCGGCGGAGGCTTCAATGCGGCCATCCGCGCAATGGGCACGAGGCTGCAAGCCAGCATTGGACCGCAGATGACTATCGTCCGGTAAACCGAGTGCCGCCCTTGTCCAATTGCAGTGACGGACGACGCGATCAGCGCCAGCCAAACCATGCATGCCGGCCAGGCAACAAGGTCATATCGCCCCACAAGATAGTTGGGGCGAACTATAAGCGAATAGAGCCAGCCGAGTATCAGCGGCACGATGGTCATGCCGGCAGCGATAATGTGCGCGCGTGCCCGGCCTTCCAAGGCGGGGGCTCCAGCCGGCGATCGGAGGCGACGACGGAGGAGGCACGCAGCGGCAGTTACGATGACCACCGCCGGCATCGTTCGCGCAACGACCGTTAGCCACTCCGGGCCCAGCTTGACAGAGTCCGGCGATAGAATCGACAGGCCACGCAAATGTGCCGGGTAACCTCCGGCGGGCAGGAACGCCCACAAAGATCGCACGATTGCCGTGCCGGCCTCCCAGCCTGAGTCTAACCAGCCGCTGCCTCCGCCACGCCCCGCGGGTAAGACCGCAGAAAGGAAGTAGGGTATGAACAGGATGGCCACAGCGACATGCGTGGTAAGCCATTGCCGGAACGCACGCCGTCGGTCCTGCGCATGCAGCAGGATGATAGCCGTTGCGGGTAGCCAGTAGATCGTACAGTAATGCACGTGCAGACAGACGAACGCGGCGGCACCGTACCAGAACCACCAGGTCCAACGCAGACGCCGCTGCGCTTCGACAAGCAGGACAATGCTGCCTGACAAGACGAACATCCACATCGCATACGCGCGTGCTTCACGGGCGTAGTGGATATGGAGCGGATTAAATGCCACGATGGCGGCACACACCACCCCGGACATCCGTCCCCCTAGGCGCCCCGCAGCCAGACCCAGCAGCGGTACCGTCAACGTGGCCAGCAGCGCCGAGCAAGAGCGATAGCCGACCTCCGTTTCTCCGAATACGGAAGTCCACGCCCTCAAGGCGGCGTAGTAGGGCAGATTGGTGCTCTCCACGAGGAGGTTGGAGCCCGCCGGCCAATCAAACAGGTTGTGAACGTAGATGAAGGTGCAGCTCTCGTCGAACCAGAAGTCGCGATCACCGAGCCCATAGAAGCGAAAACCGGCGCCGATGAACGTGACGATCAGGACAGCCGACAAACACCAGCGAAGAGAGCCCGCGCGACTACTGATGGTGCGAGTGTCCATTGCAGGGTTACCGTACGCGCGACGCCGACAATGGAGAAAGACTGAACAAGGAGCAGCAGTCGCGACTCACACAATAGTCGCACCGAAGCCGGGAACCAGCCCCGGTCGCCCGTCCGTCATGAGCCCGCACGCCTGTGGTTTCAGCCGGGGTGTCGGAAGCACCGCGGGCTTCAGGACGATTGCCGAGCGGGTCTACTGTACACGCGAACCGAGCAGTTAGCAGCCGAAGCGATATCGCCGTTTCTGCGGCATGAACGCAGGTTTTGCCCGCTAGTACGGCATCGCATCAGGGGGTAGCATTTCGCGTCGATTCGCCCGTCGATTCCGCCCTACCTTCGGACTCTCCGGTGCGTCTCAAGACGGGCATCCGTCAAAGCGGATCACCGTCCGATAACCTCGGCCGCTCGGGCTCCGGCTCGGCAGAGCAGGGCGTCGGTCACCTCCGTAGGCACATCCTATGCGAACAACAAGGTGTTTACGACTGTTTACCCGGAAGCTCGTCGTCATGGAAAGCGTGCAACTTGACACAACGCGGCTGAACACGGTTCTCACGATGTTCAGGATCACGCAGGGAGGATTGGCCCGCGCCGCCCGCGTCAGCCCGGCGATGGTGAGCCTTACGCTTGCCGGGAAGAAACATCCGTCGATACGCACGGCCGTCGCGCTTGTCCAAGGCCTCGAATCGTTGCTGACCCAAGCTCGCCGTCTTGATACAACCTATTTCCTTACCATTGACGAGGACGACCAGGCTGGTCGCGGCGATCCGGACGCCTGTTCGACCGCGTGCCCTCGGCCTAACACCGACGAAGGGACTACTCGTCGGGGATGATAGCTTCAAGCTGTGCGATCAGCGGTGGAATCTCGCGTGTAACCGTATCCCACACGATTTCCTCATCGACATCCATGTAGTCGTGGACGACCTTGTGTCGCATACCGACGATGGCCTTCCAAGGAATGTTCTGGTGCCGGTCGCGGAAGTCGTCCGATATGCGGCGTGCCGCCTCACCGACGACTTGAAGAAGATGGGCCAGAGCAAGGCGAAGCGCCTCGTCGGCATCGTAGGCGGTGCGATCCCTGTCGCCGAGCAGGTTCGTCGCCTTCCGCGCATTGTCGAGCATGTGGCCGACATAAACCGTGTCATCCTTCGGCATACTGCACCTCGGCCTCGGCCAACACGCGATCCCGAATCCGGTGGTTCAGCGCCCGCACGGTGACGATGTCCACCCGACGATGACCGAGAAGCTCGCTCAACTCCTCCTCGATCTCGCAGAGGCGAAGATAGCCCGGTCCTTGTCCGGGTACGAAATCCACCAGCACATCGACATCGCTGGTCGGCCCGAAGTCGTCGCGCAGGACCGATCCGAACAGCATCAGCTTCCGAATGTGGTGGCGACGGCAGAAGTCTGCCACGCCTTCGGTCGAAATGTCGATTCCAAGCCGTCGCACCATTACGCACCATCCACCATCTTCAGGCGCTGATACGCCCTGCGGCGAATCCTAACCGATTATGGGCCACGTTTCACGCGGCGATCGGAGATATACACCTGCATCGCGACAGACAATAGTCGCACCGAAGCCGGGAACCAGCCCCGGTCGCCCGGCCGTCATGAGCCCGCACGCCTGTTGTTTCAGCCTGGGTGTCGGAAACACCGCGAGCTTCAAGACGCTTGCGGAGCGGGTTTACTGTGCGCGCGAACCGAGCAGTTGCTTACCGCTCGGTTGCGGGCCGTTCCCCGGACTTGCAGCCGTGCCGTCCCTTGAGCGGAGGCAGGCCGGTGTCTGATCGGCTCGCCCGGAATTCGTGGAGCTCATCGTTGCTCAGCGCACCGTCACCATTGGTGTCAGCCTCCGGGTGATGCTCAAGAAGGCGCTCCCGATGGCCGGGCCCACACCCGCGATGTCGTTCGCCGCGCCGTCCTGCCGGTCCGGAGTGGTGGGCCTCGAAGAAACTGTGCATCTCAGCATTGCTAAGGACACCATCTCCGTTGAGATCGGCCTCGGGGTGGCGTTCCATTATCACGCCCCGGTGCTTTTCCGCGCTGGCGACGTGAAATGCGTCTTGCTCCTGGGCCGAGACCACCCCGTCGCTATTCACGTCAGCCTCCGGATGCATGAGCGATAGACCCACCCGGAACCGCTCTCTGAGTGCTTCAATCTCGGCATCGTTGAGCGTGCCGTCCCCATCGGTATCCGCATTAGGGTGCTCTGCCGCTACCCTAGCGGCGATCTCTCCACGCTTCTGCGTAGCGAACACCCGCCACTCGTCCAGGCTGATCTGCCCGTCGCCATTGGTATCGACATCTGCGTGGCGTGTGAGATCGAAGTCCTCTGGCGGCGCCTCTGCAGCCAGCACTGCCAGGTGGTGCAGCTCAAACCCCAGGCGGTGCATTGCCTTGCCCGGACCGTGTCGCCAAGGGACCTCGGGGCGGTGCCCGATGCGTGGCCGGTCGGCGCGCTTGGCCTCGAAGAAGGTGCGCACTTCGCGGATGGTGAGGGCCCCGTCTTCATCAGCGTCGATACCCTCATCGCCGAAGCGCTCCAGAAGCCTGGCTTGCCGCGCCTCCGGGAGGGGTGTATCGGTCACCGGGTCGCACGCCCGCGCGCCGGCTATGGATGCATACGACGTCGCTACTAACGACAACAGTGAAATGCCCATGAGTCTCGTCATCACATTACCTCTCCAAAACTGGCATTGTAACTGAACTGGTTCACCGTAACAAGGCCGACGCCGCTCTGCCTAGGGCTCGGACGGTCGCCGCAATGCCCATGCTGAGTTTAGGCGTCAGCAGCAGGAGTTTCAGCGTAGCTGGGCTGGCGGACGCCGACACCGGCTCGCCTGCTGGCGACTGTCGCCAGCATGCCGCGGCTAGACGCCGTCCCACCGCATCCGCC
>JBHHXS010000176.1:0-7778 GCA_046757145.1 Phycisphaerae bacterium
AACTTAGCTCACAGGGAGGTCGTATTTAAGAGGCAGGCATGAATAATCCGGGCTAATCTGGACGTCCAGGCTATGGGTGTATTACGCGGGCGAAGAGTAGGTGCGACGTCGGGGGTACAGCGGACGGTGGGGCGTTGGCTGTTGTATGCGTTGTTGACGGCAGTGTGCGCGCTGATGGCCCTGCCGATCGTCTGGGCGTTCGTCTCGTCGCTCAAGCCACTCGAGGAGGTCTATTCGTTCCCTCCGGAGCTGTCGCTTTCCAGGCCGCAGTGGTCGAACTACCGGGAGGCCTTGGTTCGCCTGCCCGCGGCGCGGTTTCTTGCAAACTCCATGTTGATCGCATGCGTTTCCGTAGCAGGAGCGGTGCTGACGTCGTCCATGACGGGTTACATTCTTGCCCGAGGACGCTTTCGCGGGAAGCGCTTGTGCCTGATCCTGGTCATCGCTTCCATGCTGATTCCCGCCCCGGTGCTGCTCGTCCCGCGTTTTCTGCTGTTTGATCTTCTTGGTTGGGTGGACACGTACAAGCCGCTGATCGTGCCCGCGTGGCTGGGAGGCGGGGCGTTCAACATATTTCTTTTCCGGCAATTCTTCCGCGCCATCCCGCGCGAGTTCGACGACGCGGCTCATCTTGACGGTGCCACCATGTGGCAGACGTACTGGCACATTCTGCTGCCGATGGCCCGGCCAGCCGCGGTGACCGCGGCGCTGCTTAGCTTCGTTTATCACTGGCAGGATTTTCTCGACCCGCTGATTTATCTGTCGGATTTCAACAGGTACCCGATGTCGCTCGGGCTTAGGATGTACCAGTCGATGGCTGGGACGTGGGCGAACCTGCTGATGGCAGCAAGCCTGATCGCCCTGATCCCGGTCGTTATCGCCTTTTTCCTCTGCGAGCGCCACATAATGCGGGGGTTGGGTGTGATCACCCGTGCCACTCACCGCTGAAGACTTCGACGGCGGGCCCGGTCATGTAGACGTGTTCGTCGTCGCTCCACTGTATTTGCAGGTCGCCGCCGGGCAGGGCTGCGGTGACTCGGCGTCGGGTACGCCCCGTCAGCACCCCTGCTACGCAGACGGCGCATGCGCCGGTTCCGCATGCGCTGGTTTCCCCGCTGCCCCGCTCCCAGGTTTTAACGGTCACCCGTGTCGGGGAATCGAGCCGAGCGAAGTGGGTGTTGATGCGCTGCGGAAACACGGGTGCATGTTCGAAGGCTGGTCCAACCCGCTCGAGCACGACGGCGTCAAGGTCGTCGACGAACACCACAGCGTGTGGGTTGCCCATCGACAGACACGTGACCGAATAGACGCAGCAGTTGATCTCGAGCGGATGATCGACGACACGCTCGGTCCTGATGGTACACGGTATCGTCTTGACGTCCATCGACGGGAATCCCATGTCGACCCTGACGGATCGAATCACCCCGTCGACCGCGTGGCATTGGGCAGTTCTCAATCCCGCGTCCGTCTCGGCGCGGACCATAGGTGCGGCGGCCAACCCGTGATCCACGGCGTACTTTGCGGCGCAGCGCAGCCCGTTGCCGCACATCTGCGCCGCCGATCCGTCCGCGTTGTAAACCATCATGCGGAAATCACCGACCTCGGATGGGCCGATGAGAATCAGGCCATCCGCGCCGATTGCGACGCGGCGCCGCGTGATGGCCCGAGCGAGTGCTTGAGGATCTTTGATTACCTCCTCGAACGTGTCGACGAGGATGAAGTCGTTTCCCAGCCCATGCATCTTGGTGAACTTCATGTGAGATGATTGTAGAGCGGACGCGGCATGTGGGGAACAGGTCCTGCACGTCAAACATGATGCGACGAGAGGCCATAATACAAGTTCAACTCCTGAGTTCGTTGGGTGGGCTCCGTAGACTGCACGTGCTTCGTACCGCGTCCCATGAAGAACGCGACGACGGCGCCACTCCGGAGCTGGGGTGCTCGGACGCCCTTGCGCGGTTGCAGGGCGTTGTTGCGCGTGGCATCAGGCTTCAAGGTCGAGGTGGAGTCGGCCGTCGTCGCCTCTGGTGATGCCGTTGTCAGCGGGTTTATCTGTTTGTTCCCGCTCGGCAGTGCGCTCTTCGAACGCTCGGCCCTCGCTGCCTGATCCCTCTGCGTCAGTGAAGACCCGATTGTCGGCGTCGTCGGTATCGACCGAGCTGCCGGCCTCTTCAGCGGCCTTCACCTGGCGCGTAGCGGCGTTGGAGGCGTTAGCGCGAGCGGCGTCCCGGCCCTTGGCGATCTCCTGTGATTGGACACCTGACTGGGCGGCCGATGGGGCGATGTTAGAGGGCATTTCTGCCATGATCTCGCTCCGTCAGTGCGTCAACTCTTTTCGGCGAGCCTCAAGCTGAGTTTTGAGCCTCTCAAGGATCGACGAGTGCATCTGCGATACCCGACTCTCGGATAAATCGAGTGTCATCCCGATCTCTCGCATCGTCATCTCTTCGTAGTAGTAAAGGACGAGTATTAGGCGCTCCGCTCGGGTGAGGCCGCGCATCATCAGCGCCTTGACGTCGCGCTTCTGAATCTCTTTCAAGGGGTTCTTTCCGCGTTTGTCCTCTATCACATCGATTTCGCACACGTCCTTGCTCGAATCGGTTTCGTTGCACTTGCGAGACAGGGATATCTGCATAACCGCGTTGGAGTCTCGCAACAGCTTCTCGAACTCATGGCGTGAGAGGTTTAGTCGTTTGGCGATCTCGTCCTCGGTGGGAGCTCTTCCCAATGTGGATTCGAGCTCGCGCACGGCGCGTTCCAGTTTGCCGGCCCGACTACGCACCAGTCTGGGTACCCAGTCCATGCTCCGGAGTTCATCGAGAATCGCCCCACGAATTCGCTGGGCGCAATAGGTCTCGAATTTGACGCCGCGGTTGAGGTCGAAGGCCTCCAGGGCGTCGATCAAGCCGAACACCCCGGCGGAGACCAGATCGTCCTGATCGACCTCGTCGGGGAGCTTCGCGCCGATGCGTTCAGCGTTGTATCTGACTATCGGCAGATAGTCCTCCATGAGGATATTACGCCAACGCCGTTCTCCAGAGAGTTTGTAGTTCCGCCACACTTCCGAGAGGTCCGTTCTCGTTTTTGTTGCAGGCATGAAAAGTGCTCCTTACGCGTCCCTGCACCGCTCCTCACTAATCGCCTTACGACCTGCCGCAGTACTTCGCGTGCCACGGTCGCAGAAAGGCCCGATGTTCACGTATCCATGGATGACTCACTTTGCTCGTCCTGTGTCCTACCCGGATCGGCATCATTCGGCGTAGCGGGGCCCTGCTGATACTTCCTGCGGATCTCCGCCGCCCGGTCCCGCTCGTACTCGCGCACGACGAGCTGTGCAGCTGCCCCGACAGCTAAACCGATGAAACTGAAGAGGAACAGGGCGAGAATGCTGCGCGAGAGGGTCACGTTCACCGGGTTCTGGATGAACAAACCGGCAAGAGCGGTAACCGTGAAGGCGAGGAAGCCGAGACCGGCCCCGGCAAAACGAGCTACCATAAAGAGCAACATCCGTGTCGCAGACCAGGGATCATTGGGAAGCCACAGCCGGGATTGAACACGGAGGACTGCGACAGATCCTTCTGCTACAATCACCCTCCCGCTGATCCCGTCGCCGGCATCCATGCCGGCCATCTGATACTACGTGCCGACCTGACCGTTGACTGCGCCTTACACGAACAGGCCGGCAACACGTCTTAGGAATCCGCCGCGACCGGGCTGCCTATGACCGCTACGTGACAGCTCTCCGGCCAATGCGGCGACGGCGGCAGTTGCATTAGCCCCGGGATATCGAATCACAAACGGGCTACGTTCCTGAACCGCCAACTCAACTGCTGTATCATGCAACATATAGGCGGCGTCTGCAACCGTATAATTCAGAAATCTTTGGGCGACGGAGGCGATGCGTTTGTAGGCGGCTACCGCCTCCGCCCGGCTCTCCGCCATGTTGACAAACAGGCTCATGCCCCCGGCATAGCGTTCCTGAACGAGGACCTTGATGGTGGCGTAGGCGTCGGTCATGGCTGTGGGCTCCGGCGTCGTGACGACAATAACGTCGTCGGCGGCCTGTGCAAAAGCGATGACGTTCCTTGAGATGCCCGCTCCGCAGTCGAAAACAAGCATATCAGTGCTGGCGCGGAGCGTCCCCAGTTGAGCCACCAGGCTCTGCCGGTCGAATTCCGAGAGGTTGGCGAAATCGTGCCGTCCTGAGGCACCGGGCACGAAGCGGATTCCTCCAGGTCCGGTGATGCATATGCTTTCCAGGCTACGCACGCCGGTCAACACGTGCGACAACGTGTGGACGGGGTGCAGATTGATCAGCACATCAGCATTGGCAAGTCCCATGTCAACGTCCACAAGCGTGACTCGCAACCCCCGAGCCGCCAAGCAGATCGACAGGTTCACTGCCAGGTTCGATTTGCCCACCCCCCCCTTGCCGCTGGTGATTGCCAACGCACTGCCGCGCCGTGCACCGGCCCTCATCAGCTCCCGCAAGCGGGTTGCCTGGTCGTTACGATGACTTCGCAGCGATCCGCTTCCCATGTTTCGCCTGCCTCAAGCGCGGCTGCCCCCGCCTGTCCGCCCCGCCCATGTCGATCGTGCATCCGCAACGGCTGAGTCTTGTGGATGTGGCTGCCTCTCTTGCAGAATCTTGGCAACCAGCGTCTTATTCTCTGCGACCTCGATATCGTCAGGCACGTCTTGTCCGGTGGTCAGGTAAGACAGGCCTCTGCCAGCCTTTTGCAGGCAATTCAGGATCACGCCGAAGCCGACGGCCTCATCCAGCTTGGTGAAGATAACGCGGTTTGGAGCCAGTTCCCTGAAACATTCGATGGTCTCGTCCAAGACGGATTCCGAGGCTGTGCTGGACAGTACAAGGTGAATCTCGTCGGGTGTCACCGCGTCGAAGAAGCGGCGAAGGTCGCGTATCTTGACCGCGTCGCGCTGGCTGCGCCCGGCCGTATCGATGAGGATGATGTCGCGGTCGGCCATACTCTCTACTGCAGCCTTCAGCTGGCGGGGGGAGCTTGCAACATGAAGGGGCACATCAATTATCTGTGCGTAGGTCCTGAGCTGTTCGACGGCGGCGATGCGGTAGGTATCAATGGTGACCATGCCGACCGAGCGGCACTCGCGCAGACGCAGGTTAGCGGCCAGTTTGGCTATAGTCGTCGTCTTGCCGACGCCCGTGGGGCCTATCAAGGCTATGATTACGGGCTCGTTGCTGGACATGATCTGAATCGGGCCCCCCACCGGCAGCATCGACTCGAGGAGGCGGGCGAGGCACGCTCGTACCGCTGTCGAGTCGCGTAGCTTGTCGTGAGTCAGCTGTCTACGAGTCTGCTCGATGAGGCCTTGAGCGATGCGTTCGGCAACCGCGTTCTCCACGAGGCATTGATAGAGCTGGAACAGCCGCTCGGGCAGCTTGTGCGCGTCGCGCCGTCGCGTTTCGTACACGAGATCGGATACAAGCGACTTGAGGGCGCCTACCTCCGACAATACGTCTTCGGTGGACACCCGGGAGCGCACGATCAGTGCGGTCGGCGACATGGGCATGGCAGCTCCTTCTGCTCTTGCCACCCTCTTGGGTGCCGTATCCAGTCCGCGCCCCTGGCCTCTAAACCCGGTGCCTATGATACCATGATGCTGCGAGACAGGCAAGTCGGGCATATCCGGGGCTGCGGTGATTTCGACGCAGGCCCTTCTCCCTATACCGAGTATCCCACCCTCCCTCGCGGAGCGTGTATTCAGGATGACCGCGTTGCGCCCGAACTCTCGTTTGACGCGGGCGAGCACTTCTGCCATGGTCTTTCCTCGGAAAGTCTTAAGTTTCATCAGTCAGCGCTACCATTCCGTGGGATTCCACCTCGAACCCCTGGACAATCTCGTTGTAACTCAATACTGAAACCGACGGCAAACGCACTTCGATCATTCTTCGGACCCATGCTCGGATCTGCGGCGGGCAGAGGACGACCGGAGGCCGCCCCCCAGCATTGGCAGACGCCTTTTCAACCATCGCGTTAATCGCGTCGACAAGCTTTGTCTGTAAGCCGGGCGGCATGGCGAGCGCGCTGCCGGCGTCCGAGCGCTCGATGTTCTTGGCCACCAGCTCCTCCAGGGCCGGATCCAGGGTGACGCAGTGAATGCGCCCGTCGTCGGCCTTGTTACGATGACACAGAGTTCGCGCCAGTGCATTGCGTGCGTACTGTGCGAGAATCTCCGTGTCCTTTGTCCTGGCTGCGCAGTCGCTTGCCGCCTCGAGGATCGTTTCGAGGTCACGTATGGGTACGCGTTCGCGCAGGAGCATCTGAAGCACGCGCTGCAGCTCTCCGGGTTTGAGCACGTCTGGAACGACCTCCTCCACCAGTTTGGCAGCGCGTTCGCGGAGGTGGTCGAGCAGGCGATTGACTTCCTGGCGTGTAAGCAGCTCGTGTGCATGGCGCTTGATGATCTCGGTCAAGTAGGTGGCCATCACGCTGGAGGGTTCAACGACCGTATAGTTGCGATGCTCCGCCTCGTGCCGTTGATCTTCGTCTATCCATGTCGCCGGGAGCCCGAATGCCGGTTCCTTCGTCTCTATTCCGCCTACCTTCTCCGTGACTGCTCCGCTATCAATGGCCATTAGATGCCCGGGCATTACCTCCCCACGGCCCACCTCGAGCCCCTTGAGCTTGACGCGGAACTGGTTCGGTTCGAGTTGCACGTCATCGCGAATCCGGATTGGCGGTACGACGATCCCGAGTTCCTGCGCGATTTGCCGCCGTAGGTTGGTGATCCTGTCCAGCAAGTCTCCACCCTGTTTTCGATCGACCAGGACGATCAGGCCGTACCCCACGTCCAACTCCATGGGATCGGGGGCGAGGTGCTTCTCTACGCGTTCCGGAGCTGCGGCTTTTGTTTTGGCCGCTGCCTGCACCTGCGCGCTGACGCTCCGCTTATTCAGCACATACCCCATTCCGGCACACGACGCCGCCAACACTACAAGCGGCGGCTTAGGCAGGGGTGTAAGTCCCAGGATCGCCAGGAATCCCGCCGTCAGACCCATTGCGATGGGTTGGCTTGTCAGCTGCCCGACCAGCTCCTCGCCCAGGTTTCTGGTCGAGGCGGATCGAGTCACGGTCATAGCAGCTGCGGTGGACACGATGAAGGCGGGAATCTGTGACACGAGTCCGTCGCCTATGGTAAGGATGGTGAAACGCCGTAGGGTCTCGGCGAGCCCCAGATCGAGTTGGATCAACCCTACGAAGATCCCGCCCACGATGTTTATGAGCGTAATGATGATGCCGGCCACGGCATCCCCTCGTACGAACTTGCTGGCACCATCCATGGCGCCGTAGAAGTCGGCCTCGCGAGTAATCTCCGCCCGGCGAAACTTCGCCTCTTCGTCAGTGATCGTTCCGGCGTTCAAGTCGGCGTCGACGGCCATCTGCTTGCCCGGCATTCCGTCCAACGTGAAGCGTGCTGCGACTTCAGCGATTCGCGTTGCTCCCTTCGTTATCACCACGAACTGAATGACTACGATGATCGCGAAGATGATGATCGCCACTGCGAGGGATCCGCGGGCGACAAAGCCCCCAAATGTTGCGATAACCTGACCCGCGTCACCGCGCGTAAGGATGAGTCGGGTAGTGGCGGTGTTTAGTACCAGCCTGAACATCGTCAACCCAAGCAGCAGGGACGGAAACGAGGAGAAGTCTAGCGGCCTGTTAATGTACATCACCGTCAGCAGCACGACGCCGGAAAGTGTTATGTTGATCAGCAACAGCAGGTCCATTACAGGC
>JBHHXS010000177.1:0-7739 GCA_046757145.1 Phycisphaerae bacterium
AGGCTGACCTGGCTGATCCCCTGCATGGTGGGGATGATGCTCTCGGCTACGGTGATGATCGTCAGCGAAGCTCATTTCGATGCGGCACTATTCGTCGTGCTTGTCCCCTTCGTCCCGCTGATCGGAGCAACGGGCGGCAACAGCGGCGTCCAGATCTCCACCGTGATTGTGCGCGGATTCGCCTCGGGAGAGCTCGGTTCCACCAAGCTCCTTCGCGCCCTGTTTCGCGAAGGGCGCATAGCTCTGGCCATGGCTCCGATCTGCGGGTTCGGCGCCTGGTTGCTCGTGACCTTGACCCTGCCGCATTTCCTTACGGAAGTCGGCGGAGCAGCCTCAGGTATAGACCATCGGCGGGTGGCTATTTCCGTCGGCACCGCAATGACTGCCGCGATACTCATTGCTGCATTCCTGGGCATCTCCCTGCCTTTTACGTTCCGCCGATTCAAAATCGACCCTGCGATCGCCTCAGGCCCCCTGGTGACCACAATGAATGACATCCTCTCCGTGTCGGTCTATATGATCATCGCCATACTCATTGCCCGATAGCGCGAGCGCCGCGCTTACGTTTTCTGCTCGGATTCGTAGCGCCGGATCGCGCACAAGGCTTTAGACGGAAGTGTCGATATTCCAGTAGTCGTCGGGCGGCCTGACGCACGCGGCGTACCGGGTGGACTCGAACGAACGCGTCGTGCGCTGCTCGCCTAGCACCAGCACAAGTACCGTACGCAACAGGATGCCCAGGTCCATCATGAAGCTACATCGTCGGACGTAGGCGATGTCGAACAGGATGCGCTCATCCCAAGTGACGGCCGTGTTGCCGTTGACCTGCGCCAAACCGGTTATCCCCGGCCTGACCAGAAGGCGCTGCCTGCGGAAGGCGTCGTACGCCGCGACTTGATCGGGCAGCGTCGGGCGCGGCCCGATCAGCGACATTTCCCCGGCAAGCACGTTCCATAATTGCGGTAGCTCGTCTATCTTGAGCCGCCTCAGCAATCTCCCCACGCGTGTGACGTCGGGATGATCCAGCGGGACTAGCTCCTTCCGATCGGGCTGCCGATCGGAGCGCATCGTGCGGAGCTTCAAGGTGCGGAAAGTGTTGCCGTCCCTGCCGGCACGATCCTGGACAAAAAACACCGGGCCGGCGCTCGTGATCTTAACCGCCGCTGCGGCCAGCAGAGCAACAGGGGCGAGGATGATCGCCAGTACCCCACCGGCCAATAGATCAAAAACCCGCTTCCCGTAACGAAGCCAGAGCGTTCTTGATACAACGTCCATTCGCGGAGCCGTTGGTCTGCGTCCCGTTCCGGGTTATGGCTGCCTAAGCAGGCGCACACCCATCACACTATAAGCCGCATCACAGTGTAACGCGCCGTCACGATCGACCCACACTACGCCGCGGGGAGCCCGGTGTCTCTATCCCGGTATCCGGTACATATCAGCCGTTTGGGATGACGGTAACGGCGCGGGAAGGAGCCCCGGTACCGACGACATTCGTGCCCCTGCAGGTGAAGGTAAACTCCGCGCCGATGTCCGATTCGGCCGGCGTGAATTGAGCGGTGTTTGCGGAGGTGCCGCGGTCAAGCCGTCCGTTGTTTGCTTGAAACTCAATCGTGATCCCCTCGGCGGTGCCCGAATCTAGCAAGCAGGTCAACGTTACGGTTTCGTTGACCTGTGGAGAAGTATTGGAGACGCGCAGTGAAACCACGGGCACGCCGCTCGAATCGTTGCCGCCCGGTGCGCTGCCGTCGCCGCCGGACGACGGCGACCCGCCGTCCGCGTCACTCGTGATGCCGTCAGGCTCCAGCCCCGTCAGCGCCGATAGGAGCTCAACGCATCCACCTGACAGCACGACCAGCGTCAACGCACATACCAGCGCTTTTGAGCCCATCCTTGCACGCCTCAAAACAGAGGGTATAAAAACGCAGCCATCGGGGAGGACCCCGCAAACAGCACCAGGGCACCAACGATAAGCAGCACCGCGATCAGCGGGATCAGCCACCACTTCTTCTCTTGCCGGATGAAAAGGAAGAACTCTCTGATCAGCGATTGCTTGGCCATGGTTGACATGCTCCCTCTTACTATCGCCAACGCGTCGACTCCCGCGCCGCTCAGCGCATTATTGTAGACGTCCACTCCGGCACGCACAATCACCTCGCCGCCAGCCGCGGACCACCGGGGGCGTGAAAGTTTAGGCGGCGTCGCCCAGGGTCTCCTGGCGATCGTGGTCTGGGATCCGAGCCCCAAGCGCCAGCGCGGGGTACGTGCGAGAGCACTCAACCACGTGGATTCGGAACGACCTGGGCTCGTAGGCGTCATGATGATGTACCCGTCGCTCGCGCTCCGGGCTCGGATCGCGCCCCGCCGATTCTGTCACGGACCGCGGACCACCCGTTCGTCATTGCCGCGACCACGCTCAGTCGTCGAACAGTTCGTTGGCATCGAGCTTGCGCACGAGAATCTGCGGCTCGTTGAGTCGATGTCCGGGCGGCAGCTCGGTGGTGGCGGCAGACCAGCTCTTGTAGTCATCGTCGAGGTTTAGCATTTTAGCGCAGGAGGCAGCGGTGAAGGGCAGAAACGGCGCTATGGTCGTTGTAAGGGTCCGTGCGGTCTGCAGGCAGACGTTGACAGCCCGGCCGCAGGCGCCCATATCCGTCTTGCGCGTTCGAAACGGCTTGGTGGCATCGAAATAGGCGTTGCCCGCTCGCGCCAATCCCATCACTGCTGCCAGCGCCGCCTTGAAATGGCACATCTCGAGCTCGCTGCCGGTGCGCTCGACGGTTACTCGGCACTGCTCCAGTTGGGCGTGATCGATCTCGTCACGCTCTCCCTGCTGCGGCATCTTGCCTCCGAAGTACTTGTGCGCGAACGTCATCGTCCGGTTGAAGAAGTTCCCGAAGGCGTTGAGCAGCTCACCGTTGTTGCGGGCGATGAAGTCATCGAGGTCGAACGTCGTGCGGGCGCTTTCCGGCGCTATCGCCGTCAGGTAGTACCGCAGCGGATCCGGATCAAATGTCTTTAGGTAATCCTCAATCCATACAGCTGTTCCGCGGCTCTTGCTGATCTTCTCTTCCTCCTTGCCCGGAAACTTGATGTTCAGAAACGCATTCGCAACAACGTTGTGTGGAAGCTGATACTCCCCGCGCTCGCCCTGCACGCTGCCCCCGTCGTGCGTGGCGAGCAGCATGGCCGGCCAGGTGATAGCGTGAAACACGATGTTGTCCTCGCCGATGAAATGGACGACCTTGCAATCCGGGTCTTTCCACCAACTCTCATATGATCCTGCGGGCTCACCCAGCCTATCGCACAGGGCCGCGGTGAACGAGACGTAGCCGATGGGGGCGTCAAACCAGACATACAACGATTTGTCTTTGGCATCGGGATCGTCCAGCGGCACGGGCACGCCCCACGTCAGGTCGCGCGTCATAGCCCGTTCCGGAAGGCCCTCCGTCTCGATGCGCCCCAGTGATTGGTTCAACACGATCGGACGCCACACGCTCTTGCACGCATCGGGATCCTTTTTGCCGCGAAGCCAATCGGAAAGCGGCTTTTGAAGCTGATCCAGCCGGAGATACCAGTGGACCGTCTCGCGCAGCTCGGGGGTGGACCCGGTCAGCGTGCTCACCGGGTTGATGAGATCAAGCTGATCCACTGAGCGCCCGCACCCCTCACACTGATCGCCATAGGCGTTTTCACTCCCGCAGTGCGGGCACGTCCCGCGCACAAACCTATCCGGCAAGAATTGCCGCGCGGACGCGTCGTAAAGCTGACGCGTCTTGCGCTTGGTGAACAGGTCCCTCGCGTGGATGCTCAGAAAGAAGTCCTGACTGAAAGCCACGTGTGTATCGACGAACTCAGGCTGATGTGTCCCGCCGAATATATCGAACTCGATTCCCAACCCGGCAAAGTCTCGCTGCTGAGACCGGTTGTAGTGGGCAGTGAGATCCTCGACGCTCCGACCCTCCTGGCGGGCGGTCTTGAGGGCGGCAACGCCGTTGTCATCGCTCCCGCAGATGAATCTGACATCCGCACCGGTGGCCCGAAGGTACCGCACGTAGGTGTCAGCCGGCAAGTAAGCTCCCGCCACCTGCCCCACGTGCGGCCGGCCGTTGGAGTAGGGCAACGCCGCTGTAACCAGGAATCTGCGCTGAGCCATCTAACCCTCTTAACCGGCCGTCACCTGCTGCCTGAGTGAGAGCGGAGCCGATGCGAACGGGCGAGCGAGCGATTGTACGCCCGCTGTAACGCCTGGCAAGAAAACCTATAGCGACGGTCGCGGGTATGGCCGATACCTACCTAGACGACCGTGCGCGACTACGCGCCATCTTCCCGAGCCCGGGACCACACGTGACCCGTGCAGGAACGCCGCGCTCACGCTGGAGGCTCGGATCCGCGGCACGGGACGGCGCATAGCGATTCAAACCGCGCCAAGGCGATCCTTGTGGGAAGCGCCGCCTGCGGTGCTGCAGGCTGCAGGCGTTTGAGGACGCCCAGCCGCACGCGGGGCTGGCCGGGTATCCTGCCGGGTGCGCGATAGTTTGGGCGGCGTCGCCCAGGGTCTCCTGGCTGTCGTGGTCTGGGATCCGAGCCCCAAACGCCGGCGCGGGGTACGTGCGAGAGGACCCAACCACGTGGATGCGGAACGATTTGGGCTCGTAGGCGCCATGATGATGTACTCGTCGCTCGCGCTCCGGGCTCGGACCGCGCCCCGGCGATTCTGTCACGGACCCCATTCTGACCGTAGTCGGAGGCTGCCTTTGACCGTTGGGTGCTTCTCGCCATATAATGTAGAATCCTGGCGACAACGCGCCGTGACGCCACAGGACGCATCACTATGACACCTTCTACAATGGCATGGGGAATGCCAGGCACTACTGAGCTGATCGTCATTGCGCTAGTGGCCCTGCTGATCTTCGGCCGCCGGCTGCCAGACGTTGCACGCTCAGTGGGCAGGAGCATTATAGAGTTCAAAAAAGGGCTCAGGGACGTCAAGGACGATATCGACGTGCAGAGCCGACTCGAGGCGCCGAAGCAACAACCGGCGGAACCGCAGCAGCCCGTCGGGGATAGCTCCACTTCGTACAAGTCAGTAGGTCAACCAACGCCTCAGGCGACGCCGGCCGACGACACCGCCGATACTGCTGCCAAATCAAGCCCGCCGGCGGCGGAGTAGCCCGACGTCACGAGCCCTGACGGTTCTCACGATCATCACGCTCCACCGTTCGGAAGGCCTCGTCGAACGAATAAACGTCCGTGAAATCCTCGACGCTGTCGTCAGCCTGTTTCTGCATCATGTCGAACTCGATGAACCCGAACACAATGCGGCCGAAATCGGCCGTCGTCGTTATACCCCATGTCTCGAGCACCTCACGGGCGAGCATGCCCCAGCACTGGATGGCGTAGTCCCTCAAGGCCCAACACAGCTCGCGCCCACTGACGTGGCGGTTCAGCTTCTCATACCCCCCCGCTTCGTGGATCGCCTCGACCACTTCCGGCGGCAATTGCGACGCGTGGTACCTGATCGCTAAGTCGTCCCAGTCAAGCTGATGTGTTACCAAGTACTTCTGGAGGCGTCTGTGGGCCTCCGTCTCGGGCCCGTGTACCTGAAGGGCAGCACGGCACAAACCCTCACGAACGAAGTGGTACGCCTGTTCCGGGTACTGCCCAACATGCCGCACAAGCTTGCGGAGGGCTTCAGTGGGATCATCAGTCATGGCAACGGTTGCCCGGCATCGCAGACTCCGCAACTGGTCAACGCTCGGGTGAAGGCGTCGACCCCTCACCAGCGCTCCCCTCGCTCCCCCGCCGCCGCCGACCACGGTTACGCTGTCCTCGCCGCCGCCGACCGGAACGCGTTCCACCGGGGCGCGGTACGTTGGACGTGGTGCCGTCCGGGGTCGACCCCGGCTCCGAGGGTGCGGCAGACGCGGCCTCACCGTCACCTGGCGATGCGGGCTTCGCCTGTGCACTGTGGCCCGGTGCGCGATGCCCACCACGCTTTCGCCCCCGCCGCCGGCCTCCACGGGTCTTGGGCGGCAACCCTTCTGCGGGCGAAGACGCGGGCGCTGCCTGCCCGCCCGGTGCCTCCGACGCCCCAGCCGCCTTCGCCGAAGCGTCCGTGCCCGGTGCCGGCGGTTCAAGGATGTCTTCGGCCACGATCGTGATAAGCTTGTCGGCGTCCGTGCGAATCTGCAGGAGTTGGGTCAACACCTGGCGCCCAACTACGACACCCTCACCCGCTTCGCTTCTGATCCGAACACCAACCCGCGGCAGGCGCGACTCCAGCTCCTCATACCCCACGTGTTCATAGCGCAGGCAGCACTTGAGGCGACCGCATCTGCCGGAAACCTGGCTGGGGTCGAGCGTGGCCTTCTGGAGTTTGGCCATCCTCATGCTTATCGGCCGCAACGTCTTGAGGAACACTTTGCAGCAGACCTCGCGCCCGCAAGTCTCGTAATCGGCGAGCAGGCGGGCCTCGTCACGCGCCCCGATTTGCCTCATCTCTATTCGCGTTCGGTATTCCTGGGCTAGCTCCTTCACCATGGCCCGATAATCGACACGCTCCGGCGCGGTAAAGAAGAAGATTATCCGCTCTCCTCCGAGGAGATGCTCACATTCGACGATCTTGAGGGCGAGCCCAAGGCGGTCGGCCACCCGTTGGGCGAACCTCGCCATCTGGCGACCGTGTCCTTCTATGTGGGCGTACTCTGCCAGATCCGCTGCAGTGGCTTCGCGCAGAAGTCTGCCCGCGTCGAAGATGAACGAGTCTGATCCGCAACGATCAACCCAATCCTTCATCGCCTCTCGGGTGACGGCCTTATCGCACCCGCTGCACGTAAGCGACACCTGTTCGCCAAGCTCGATGCCGCGCTTCGTCTGTATGACGACCTTGGCGCCGCAGGTGAACTTCATCGTCGGTGGATGGCTGAACTCCCCCACGTAGCGCATGAAGCCGAAGCGCACCGCCGTCGTCGGATACACCTTCTCCAGCCCGTTGCCACATGCACTTCCACCAGAATCGGCTTGCCCTCCGCCACATCGCCCACACCCCCCGTGCGTGTCGGCAGGCGACGGCTCCCCCCAAGAGGAGTCGAGACTAATCAACCCTTCAATCATCGAGTGCGCGCCCCAGGCGGGTGCCGTCGGATAGATGCTGCCCCCCTGAGCCGTCCACAGTCCGCTCGATCAACATGTCCGTCGCGGTTGGCACAGTTCAGCCGCTGGCGCCGAGCGCTAGGCGCCGGCGCAGGCACCCCGTCCCTACTCAGGTCAGAGACCGGCGATGGTGCACGGATCAAACCTTGCTCGCCACTTTGTCGATGGCAGTCTGAAAGTC
The DNA here is from genome assembly GCA_046757145.1 of Phycisphaerae bacterium. Classification (GTDB taxonomy): domain Bacteria; phylum Planctomycetota; class Phycisphaerae; order UBA1845; family UBA1845. The sequence continues at coordinate 7,334 of JBHHXS010000177.1, forward strand.
TTTCTTGCTCTTCAGCCCGACGAATTTCTCTGCAATCTCACCTTTGTTGAAGAGGATTACCGTAGGTATGGCGCTTATGGAATAGCGAACCGCCACGTCACGGTTGACATCGGTATCCAACTTCCCCACCTTCACTCTGCCGACGTTCTCCGTAGCTAACTCGTCAATCACGGGGCCAAGGGCTTTGCAGGGCGCACACCATTCAGCCCAGAAATCGACCAGTACGGGGGATTCCGAATTCAGAACGAGGTCGTCAAAGTTCTGGTCGGTAAACTCTTGTGTGTCAGGGCCGGCCATAACGCCTCCTTAAACCGGTTGGACATAACAGTTTACATCGCTTTTGCAGGATTCTACGAGTGTGCCGTGTAACGGTCAACGGCGTAGCACGCGTCGGGCAGTATTAGGC
>JBHHXS010000178.1:0-7738 GCA_046757145.1 Phycisphaerae bacterium
ATGCCGAAGTCCACAATCTCGATTCCGAATTCGGCCAACGTGTCCTTCGTGACCGCTCCTCGTATCTCGTGCTCGATCTCACGCAGCTTGCGCTTAGCAGGATCGGTCGAGACGAACTCGATGAACTCGTGCTTCCCGATCACCGCGTGCTTCTGGGTGACGATGGTGGTGCGCAGCTTCTTCTCCCCGTCTTCCACGCCCGCGGGGAAGTTCGTGTGAAACTTGGCGGGATCGACTATGCGCCATACGGTGAACGTTGTCACGAGCAAGTGCTTACCGTCAACGGTCCGCGTTTCCTCCGTTCTGTCCTCCATGACGCGAAGCCTCTTGTCGTACACGACCGTGGTCTGGATCGGGGCAGGCCATTTGAAGTAGGGCCCGGGCTCGGTGATGGCGTCCCTCGCTGGACTTCCCCATGTCTTTTTAATGGCCACCTCTGTGAAGCGGACCTGGAAGGTGCACATGTAGAGAACCAGCACAAGGGCGAGGAACGCGGCAGCCAGGGTGGTGCCAAGATTCTTCATCGCTTTTCCTTCTGAAGACCTTTGCTAAGAACCTGATCCAGCCCCGCTTGTACATCGCCTTCGTACTCGATGATGACGTTGGCTGGATCGCCGATGATTAGGTATTTCCGTATGTCTCCCAGATCTACATATTTCTGAAGGCGTTTTCGCTGCTTGTATAGTTCCGGTGCAGCCTCAAAGGCGGCAACCTCGGCGCTGAAAGCGCGGGCCCTGGCTGCCGCATCCGCTATTCGCTGACTTGCTACGGAGCGCGCATCAGCAATGATGGCCGCCGCTTCCCCACTGGGCGGCGGAATGCCCCTTTCGCGGTTGCCCATGAGCAAGTCGTCGAGCTGCTGCTCCGCCTGGGCCAGGGCTTGCGGTTCAGCCGAAGGATCCCCGCGCAGACGTTCACGCTGTCCGATCGCACTGTCGAGTGCCCGAGCTCGCGTCTCCGTTCCCGCGATCGATGTGAGGATTCGCCTGGCCTCGCCCTCAGCGGCGTTGACCGTAGCCACCATGTTGATTTGCGCCGAAATCGCCTTTTGAAAAGCCGCCGCGACCTGGTCCTTGGCCGGCGGGTGAGCGCCGCGAAGACCGACAAAGACTATCTCCACACCCATGTCGAGTTTGTCCAGACGACTCTGGATGAGTTTCTTAAGGTTCTTATTGAACGCTTCGCGCCCGGGACCTATCAGTTCGTCGATGTCAACTCCAGCTGCGTAATCGGACAGGTACTGGTAGGCCACCCCCTCCATAAGCTTCACCGGGTCGTCGTAGTTGTACAGGAAAGCGTGAATGTCCTTGACACGATACTCGATGGGTACGGACACCATGAGCAGGCTGACCGGAACGCTCTCCCCCCCAGCGGAGAGGTCGGTGCGCGTCTCCCCACCCTCGCTCAGAACCACATCCTTGCGCGAGGCGACGAGGAGCATCAGCTCGGGAACGTACTCGTGGGGCGTGGTCCATACGACGGCTTCACCTTCGTGTTCCAGGTCGTCCTCCGTCGCCTCCCCGATCATCAGCTCTTCGATGCGCCTGACCGGCCACCGCTGCACTACATCGATCGGATAAGGCCACTTGAAATGGATGCCCGGCGCCAGCTCTCCACCCGGTTTGGTAACCAGCTTCCCTAAACGTTCGACTACCGCAAGCTCATCGGCTTCGACCACCACGATGCTCGTAAGCGCCATGACTGCTGCAAACGTGACCACCATGATGGGAAACATCCACCGCTGGAGTAGCTGGTAGAACCATGTTGAGCTGACCGCAAACCCAAACTGATAATTGACCGCTTCTGCGATTGACTTGGCGATTCCACCGGGCTCGCTCGTAAGGCCGAGCAATCTGCTGTCAAACGAAGGGCGCTGGACCACTCCCGGCGTACGCGGCCGGTAGAAGTCCAGAATGAAGTTCACCGTAAGCTCAATACCCAGCACGAGCATCGCCACGCGTACCGCGAGGGCCAGAGCGGGTTCCGCCCAACCGATCGTCGATGTTGCCATCAGGGCGATCGCCAGCCCAAGGCAGGCGAGGGCGTTGCCGGCCATGTAGCTCGCGCCGGCGCGTAGAAGCCGCCAGCCGGGCAGATGCGACAACGCTATGGAGTAGCGGGCGAACAGAAAGCAGAAGAAGCCGACGCCCACCATGAACCACATCACGACGATCGGCTGTTGGGTACGCCTCAGACCGCCGGGGCCGAAAACCACCTCCAAATCAAGGGGCCAGCCCCACAATACGTAGTGGCCGGGGAGCAGCACCAGGGTGACCACGACGGTTCCGACAGGCAAGAGCCAGCGCACCATCCACTTCAGGCGAGACTGCTCAATCAGCAGTGCCTCAGCGTCATATTCGAAGATCGCCGTACTACCGCCGGCCTCTCGCGATCGCTTCAGTTCCTCCGTTTCTTGTTCCTCGCACCGGACCCGGCGGAGCTGATTAAAGACAAGGTAAAGGACGATCCAGACGGGCAGACCGGCCACCATAAACCGCGCGACGGCGGCAATCGCATCGGAGTGGGACCACACGGACGCCCATGTCAGGACACTGAACGCCGCCAGTTGCAGCACGAGGCCTGCTGCTGCCACACGCTGGGCGCGACGATCACCTGGAATTGCTAACTCACTCATCCAGCACTTCCCTGGCGTCCCTCTTGCCGTTGGGCGAACATGCTCGGCTGCACGACGTAACCAATGGTAACAGGCTTGGCCACAGGAGGCGACTTGCCTGCAGGCGGCGGCCAGTCTACACTAATCGAACTAAAGTGCCAACGTGCAGCCTGAGGGCTCCGTTGCCTGCAGGAGTTCAGCGGGCCGACACGACCCGACTCCCGGAACGCTATGCTTCAGCGATTCTACACGCTAGCGGCCAACACGTTCGTCGAGACGATTCGCCAGCCGATCTACAGCGTCATACTAATGGGGACGTTCGCACTTCTCGTTCTCAACGTGTCGCTCGCGGCGTTCACACTCGATGACGACGACAAGCTGCTGCTCGATTTGGGACTCTCTACGTTGCTGCTTAGTGGATTGTTCTTATCTTCTTTCAGCGCCAGCGAAGTTCTACACCGTGAAATCACGAATAAAACGGTGCTTACGGTGGTATCCAAGCCCGTCGGCCGCCCACTGTTTGTACTGGGCAAGTTTTTCGGGCTCCTCGGAGCGCTGGTCGTGGCCTTCTACCTCTCCTTTCTCGTCTTTGTGCTGGCGCAGCGGCACGGCGTCCTGCAGAATACCTCCGATCCCTGGGATGCCCCGGTGCTGGTCTTCGGGATTGGGAGCCTAATCCTCTCTTTCGCTTTTGCCGCCCTCGCGAACTTCTTCTACGGGAAGGATTTTCCAACGACGTGGATCGCGACCTTCGCCCCCATGCTCACAGTCGGCGTCTTGCTGGTGGCCAAGCTCGACGAACACTGGCAGGTGATACATTTCGCCAGCAACTTCGTTGGCGGTCAGGTGCTGATCGCAGCCTACCTTGTTCTTTTGATGGTCATAGTCACCGCTGCCGTGGCACTGGCGGCCGCGACACGCTTCGGTCAACTCATGACTCTGGTTATCTGCCTGGCCGTGTTGGGCCTGGGTGTTGCCAACGATTACGCATTCGGGCAGCATGAGGCCACATCGTTCATCGCGGCGATATGCTATCGCATGATCCCGAATATGGGGCCGTTCTGGGTGATAGACGGTCTGTATGGCGAGAGCGAAGCCACGACCATCACGCTGCGCTACGTCGGATATGTCACCTGCTACGCGATGCTGCTTACCACCGGAGTACTAGGTATAGCGATTGCAGCGTTCCAAAAACGTGAGGTAGGTTGATCACGGCATTCACGTCGCCGTTAGCGCATCGCCCGGATCATGCGCGCTCGATGCCACGGCCGCCGCGATATCTTCGCCTTCGTTGTGCTGCTCCAGTTCCGCCATGGTGCGCTCGTACGCCTCCAACCGTGCCCGTGCGAGCTCACGCACCGGGGCGAACCGGAAGGAGTCATTCAGCCGAGCCATCCAGAACTGGTATTCCTTCCTGCGGTGCCAAGTGTCGACAACTGCCTGGACGGCTTTTCCCTCGAGCGCCCCTCGGCGAATCGTGGGCCACAGAGCCAGCGGGCAGAACTCCTCCAGGTTCTCAGCGTCCGCGATCACCTGGGCATCGATCAAATGCACCTTTCTCTTGTCCAGCGCGCGCAACGCGTCTGCGGCGCGCCTAAGTGTTGCCGCCGGAACGAGCCCGCTCAGACTACGCTCCATGATCGACGCGCCGCGCTCGTAATGCGAATCGGGGACGGGTCTAAGCAGGATCTCCAGGCGATCAGTCTCGCCATCGCGGACCCGGGCGGCCCATCCCGCGTCGTGGTAGAGGGCGGCGACAATAAGGGCCTCTTCGCTCGGGGCCTTCTCCTGAATCGCTGGGAACCTGGCAATCTGCCTTGCCCAGCGCGCAACTCGTTCGCTGTGCTCCCAAAGGAAAACGTCCTCGCCGCCGCTCTCTGTAATGATTACCAGATCATCGCGAGCACGACTCCGGATCGCGTTAAACTCTGTCATGGACTGCGTCCGTTTGCCTGCAATAATACCTCACGCGGGCACCGGCGAGTTCGCGCTCCTTGTGTAAGCCATGGCGGCAAGCCGGAATTCGAACAGGGTCAGCCCCCGCACATCAACCGAACCAGTCGCACGGGTGTTAAGCAAACCGTAGCCCCCTCCGGACGCGTCGACGCGGAACCCACACTTTTGTAGTTTAATACAAGGGCCTGTGATGCACGAGTCCCCGCTGCCGCTCCGTGTTGTTTGCTCTCAACCACATCAGCAGAGGCGATGCCTCACCATCAGGGCATTCAAATACGGTTCGACCGCATAACCGCCGGTTGCACTCGCTGCTGCGACCGAACCACTGGAATTGTAACACACATCGGGTTGGCAACGCTAGAGAAAATCCGCAGGGCAGCGGGTCGCATGTGCGGATTGGCCTGACCTGGTCGAGCGCGACACAGGACACTGTGTGCAAATCCCTGCTTCGCCAGTAATCGTAAGCTTAGCTGCAAGCTGCCGTGTGACGCATCGCCGGGTCACGGGCTCTATCGTTTGGCGCCGACCGTTCACGCCCGCCGGCGACCGGCTCACACCCACTCCTCAGGTCTAGACGGTCTATGTGTGTGCCGTGTTCGATAGCGCTACGCACCCACGAGGCTACGTCAGGTGCTAGGGCGCATCGATCAAGTCGTAGTAACAATCACGCTTTCTCGGCACCCAGCCAGCGCCGGCGATCGCCAGTCTAATCTCTTGCTCAGTAAGCCGGAAGGTAGTTCCCGCTGCAGAGACGACATTCTCCTCCATCATCACCGACCCCATGTCGTTGGCGCCGAAGTAGAGCGCCAGCTGACCCACCTTAACGCCTTGTGTGACCCAACTGGCTTGTATGTTCACTATGTTGTCAAGGTAGATGCGTGCAATCGCCAGCGTTCGCAAATACTCGTGGGCGTCGGCGAGCCGCAGGCGTAGTCCATCCGCCGGCGTCGTCGCCTCACGCGGAGCGTATCGTACGCGCCCCAGCGGCGTGTCCCCCGGCTGAAACGTCCAGCAAATGAACGCGGTGAAGCCCCCCGTCTCATCCTGCAGTTCACGGATGCGGCGGAGGTGCTCGATCCGCTCCCATAGGGTTTCTACATGTCCGAACATCATCGTGATGCTGGTGCGCATTCCCAGCTTGTGCGCCTCGCGCATGACGTTGAGATACTGGTCTGTTGTGGTCTTCCCTCTCGCGATGCGCGCCCGGACCTGATCAACGAGGATCTCGGCGCCGCCCCCGGGAATGGTGTCCAGCCCGGCATCTTGGAGGCGTTGCAGGACATCACGAACGGTCATGCCAAAGACTTCGTGGAACGCGTGTATCTCCGGCGGGCTGAAAGCGTGGATGTGGATGGCGGGGTAATCCCGCTTTAGAAACTGGAGAAGATCGATATACCATTGGAATGGCAACATCTGAGCGGGTACAAGGCCACCCTGCATGAGCAATTGCGTGCCGCCGATCGCAATCAGCTCTTCCACCTTGCGCGCTATCTCCGCGAAAGACAGCACATATCCCTCAGGCAGGTCCTTGCGGCCCGATTCCATGTCGGGGGGATCGGCCTTGAAGTTGCAGAAGATGCACTTGGCGGTGCAGTAGTTCGCATAGTTGATATTGCGGTCGACCACATAGGTGCGATACGGCTCTGGGTGGAGGCGGGTGGTCACTTCGTGTGCGCGCCGGCCCAGTTCGTGGATCGAGCACTCGCGGTACATAGCGTAGGCTTCGCTGTCGGTTATGCGCGTGATCGACTGCTGTGCGGTTGTGGGTGCGTTAACGCTCATGCGTACGTCAATTCGCGGGGATCCGAAACAAAGCCATATTCTTTGGCAAGGGTGGAAAACCTTTCGAGGCCTGCCCGTTGGCGGGGCCCAAGCGTGAACCTGATACAGGCCGTGAGGTAATGTCTGGCTGTTGCTGCCGGCCAGCCCATCCTGGGGCCGTCCTGCTCCGCTATGACACGAGCCTCGGCGGCACCTCGATCTCGCGCCTCACAAAGCAGCCGTGCGAGTCCGGCTACGTTTACTCCTTGCTGGGATGCCCAGACCGCAAAAACAAACGGAAACGCCGTCAAGGACTTCCAGGCTGAGCCTAGATCGATCTGATGTTTGTATCCGCGCGGCGCGCTGCTCACTACTTTGTCACCGATCAGCAGGATAGCGTCGGCATCGGAAGGGTATTCACCACCGCTCAGGGCGACTACCTCCAGCGTTCGACCGTACGATTCCTCCCAGATGATTCTGGCCAGTACCACCGAGCTGTGTGAGTCCCCATCGACGTAAAGCCGGCATATCGATTCTGCGGGCACGCGCGAGAAGACGCGTACGGTAAGGGTCTCGCCGTCCGACGCGATGCATGCGTCGGATACAATCTGCCATGAGCGGCGTTCGTCAAACAGGTCGACAACAGGAACCAGGGCCGCGTCGACAATGCCGTTATCCAGCAGCGCGGGCAGGCGGGCGGGTACGTCGTAGGCCAGCTCGATCTTAGGGTGCGCTTCGAGCGCGGCGCATAAAGGCCGGGCGTTTAGATATGAGACGACCCCAAGTCGCCAGCTTCGCGCTTCGTCCATGTGCATTGCCTGCGCAAACAGTTCCGCGGTGGTCCATCGGGTCCTTGCTCACCAGCGCAGGCGAGGAGAGCCCGTCATGCGGTCTGCCGTTCCATCCCCACGACCGGGCGGTCTATCACCTCTTGCGGAGCGTCGTCCATAGTGGTGCTGCCCCGTAACGATTATATACGTTGGCGCGCAAGGTGCCAGCGACACGGTCCAGCTTTGCGATCGGCGGGGTGATCAGGTGATGTTCGTTGATCAGCCACGCTTCGGGATTGACGTACGACGATGCCAGGGCTACGTTCCGCGCTGTTGTCATTGGAAATGATTCAGTTTACGGGATTAATGCATCCTACCCCCACCAGCGTCGCCCGCAGGAGGCTTATCAGCAAGAGTGGCACTCCGTACGAATGCCAAGCCGGGCGCGGTCTGTCGTCTGATTGGCACAAGGAGCGACATGCGTGCCGCATGGCAGGCCCGTCGGCGATGAGCCGGCCCACAGCAACGGCGCGACGCTATCGAGCGCTCGGGTGCGAGCGGAGGGACTTCCCTCGCTTACACTCGGCAGATTCAAGGCTGTTGGTCCTTCTAGCCTTGGTACTCGGGCTAGCGGGCT
>JBHHXS010000179.1:0-7646 GCA_046757145.1 Phycisphaerae bacterium
TGCGGCGTTGTGGTCGGGCCGGCCTCGGCGGCTGCTGGCTGCGGTGCCGGTTCCAAGCGCCCGGCCCATACCTGACCGCGCGTCGTTGTCGAGTGGGCGAGGCTGCATTAGCCTATGCGTCATGATACTGCTGATCGACAATTACGACTCGTTCACGTACAACCTGGTGCAGGCCATCGGCGGGTTGCGTCTCAACCGTGAGGTAAAGGTAATCCGCAATGATGCGACAACGGTGGATGAGGTCGAGTCGTGGTCCCCGGAATGCATCATCATCTCCCCTGGCCCAGGCACGCCGAAAGGCGCCGGCATCAGTGTGGAGTTGGTGAGACGATTGGGCCCGAAGGTCCCGGTGTTGGGGGTCTGCCTGGGGCATCAGTGTATCGCCCAGGCGTTCGGAGGGCGAGTCGTGCGGGCGTCGCGCTTGATGCACGGTAAAACGAGCCCGATTCACCACGTGGGCACGGGGATCTACTATGGATTGTCGAACCCATTTACGGCTACGCGGTATCACTCGCTCACCGTCGAGCGCGACACGCTCTGTGACGATTTCGAAATCACGGCCTGGACCGACCGCGACGAGCTGATGGGTGTTCGTCACAAAACGATGCCCTTGGAGGGCGTGCAGTTCCACCCTGAGAGCTTTCTGACCGAGGAGGGTGAGCGACTGATAGCCAACTTCTTGCGTTCCTGACGCTTGCGTCGCCAGCACTACTTGTTCCAGTGCGATTCGCTGAGGTGCGAAACCTGCGCCGGTCCCAACCGCGGTCCGAGTTTCGTGAGTCAGTTATGGCAGGTCTCGTATTCGTGCACTGAAGGTCGTTGAGGGTGGAGAGTCAAGGGCGAAGGCCTCGCGACGCTGTGGATTCGCGCCGGCTGCCCGTTAACGTCTTGCCCAAAGAAGTCATTTCGCCGGGCGCTTCACGATCACGAGAACGCCCCCACACCATGAAGCGCGACTATGCATCATCTTTTCGAGGCGGGAGCGGAAGGGACGGCTACATGAACGTCGCGCTTGCGTTTTGGGTTCGGATCCGTGGCGCCGGATCGCGCACGGTGATTCAGAACTGAAAGTAGATGAATGATGTGGTGCTGCCGCCTACCGTCGCAAACAGCAGCAGGGACGCGGTGACCAGCCCCGCCTGCCCAAGGGAAGGGAGACGCACGTACGCGCGCGGCAACCAGTCGATGCAGTTGCGGGGGGCGATCACGACCACAAAGGCCAACGCAAGGACGGCGTACGCCAAGGGTGTCAAGTGCGGGGCCTCGGGCGTCGCCGACAGAAGCGTCGCGAGATAGGTCTTCGCGGTCGAAATGTCGCGTGCGCGGAAGAACACCAGGCTAAGGGCAAACGCACTTACGGTAAGCCAGATGCGTAGGGCACGCGATGTAGCCTTCTGGTCAGGGCGATCGGGATCTATCCCGGTCGCTGTGCGGACCAAGCGGCCGGCAGCCAGCATCACAAAATGAAGGAATCCGAAGACAACGTAACCCCACGCGGCACCATGCCACAGGCCGCACAGGATCATCACCGTTGCAAGGTTGCGAGCTGTCTTCCATGCTCCACAACGCCCGCCACCCAAGGGGATATAAAGGTAATCACGTAGCCACGACGACAGTGAGATGTGCCAGCGCCGCCAGAAATTGGAGATGCTGGTCGCCAGAAGCGGGCGGTCGAAATTGATGGGTAGGTGGAAGCCGAGCATCCTGGCAGCCCCGATGGCTATATCGCTGTAACCGGAGAAATCGCAATACATCTGTACGGCATAAGCGTACATGGCAATAAGGAGAGTCGTTGATCCCGCTGACGACGGGTGGGCGTAGGCGGCGTCGACGACGGTCGCACCGAGCAGGTCGGCAACGCAGATTTTTTTGAACAGGCCGACCATAATCTGCATCAGCCCTTGCTGCGCTTCGCGATCATCGAATCGTGGCCCGCGCTCCAGCTGGGGCAGGAAATGCGCCGCCCGGACGATTGGTCCGGCCACTAGCTGCGGGAAGAACGACACGAACAACGCGAAGTTGAGGAAGTTCCTGGTGGGCTCCAACTTCCCGCGATACACGTCAATCGTGTAGCTGAGCGTCTGGAACGTGTAGAAGCTGATGCCTACAGGCAGCAGCAACGAGTGTAGTGCCAGATCAATGTTCCACCCGAGGGCCCGAAGAGCCTCAACGATGCTTTCCGCAAAGAAGTTGTAATACTTGAAGACGAAGAGTACGCCGAGGTTGCCCGTCAGGCTGACAATGAGCCACGCCCGGCGTCTCCGGCGATTTGCGGCGGAGTAGATCTTCAGACCGACCACGAAGTCCAGAGCGCTTGAGCCGAGGATGAGCCCGGCATATACGACGTTCCACGACATGTAGAAGTAGTAACTGGCGATGAGGAGGAAGATGAGTCTGGCGAAGGCGTTGCGGCGCAGGGACCAGTAGACGGCCAACACCACCGGGAAAAACAGCAGGAAATGTATGCTGTTGAACGACATGTCAGGGCCGGTAGTGCGCCGCCGGGGACGTTTCGCATACGGTTCGCGGCCCGCACGGTGGTTGCGCTTTCGACGCCCGTGACATTCTCCGCGTCCGTACATCCTGAATGGCGCGCGCAATAGCCTGGGCGGCTAGATCGTGTCCGGTGTCATTGAAGTGGACGGCGTCGGCGAAGTAGGTCCGACGCTTCGGGATAAGGGCGTCAAGGTCAACCAGGGTTGCGCCGCGTTGGAACGCCGTCGCACGCACGGCATCGTTGTAACGCGTATACGCGTCATTAAGACCGGCCAGCGAAAGTGACGGGTTATGTGCGAGAGCACTCTGCGCCAGCACATACTGGTTCGTAGGGGCGGTCTCATCTCCGAAAGCCCTCGGACAGGTGCACAGGATAGGCTCCAGGTCATGTTCCCGACAGACGTCTATGATCCGCTCCAACTGCTCGACGTACCGGGCAACCCCCTGTTCATCCAACTTGTCATGGCGCTTCCGAGGCATTTGTCTGCTCCTGAAGCCCGCGGTGTTGAGACGTATCAGGTTGAGCAGCAGGGAGTGTTTGTACGCAAGCGCAGTCAGCGGCGAGTTCGCTTGTGTCGGTGTCTCAGCGGGCGAGAACTGGCGTTTCGTGTGCGTCTGCAGGTCGCCCGTGAGTGCATATACGATGACGATGTCCGGCTTGAAAAGAGGAAGGAGGCGTTGGGAAAGCTGGAGCGCACACGTGCCGAGTGTGTATCCGGGAACGCCTGCATTTATTACATCATAGCGGCGCTCGGCGGAGTCAGCGTTGAGAATATCCGCGACTCTGGCCACCCACACCGCGTCGTCGCTGGAGGCCTCCATTCCGAAAGTCGTAGAATCGCCTATTGCTGCAATCCGAGTAACGCCCACGGGTTTGTTCTTCGGGAAGTCCCTACCCCGGAATCCCCAACTGTTGATTGTCAGGCTTCGTCTTCGACCGTGCAGCGAGGCCCCCGGCTGGGGACGCCGCCCGAGCAGCGGATCGGACTGGTAGATGCCCGCCACCGCCCCCCGTGTGCCGTGCCTGTACCACGCTCGCGCCCGCACAACTCCCTCGGCAGCCAGTAGCATCACACATACCCCAATTATGGTCGCGCGAGTCTTGTTAGACTGGACGGAGGCAGTGGTGGCGACGCGTCGTGCCGCGTGGCTCGTGCTGAATGCGCGTGACGGGGTAAGCGCGATCGGTTCCGTCACGGCATCGCACCTCCACGCCGCACACTGGTTGTCCACATCCAGTAATCGTGCCCCTCGCCCAACTCCGTGGAAACGGGTATTAGCCCATGGGAGCGTAGGAGGCGTCGCCATCGTCGCGGGTGGAACACCACGCCGCCGAACTTGACTTGGCTACCCTCATGCCAGATCCAGCACCGTGAGCTGCGATAGCGCTGTCGCCCTAATAGGGGACGTATCATGTCCTTAAGTGCCTCGCGCATCGGGGTCGGGGCGTCGCGCCAGTTCTGTATACGGCAATAACCTCCCGGCCTGAGAACGCGCGCTATCTCATTAACGTATGCGTCCACCACCTCGAACAGTGTGATGTGCTGAAAAGCCAGATGCGAGTAGACGAAGTCGATGGAGGCATCGGGCACACCGGGCAGAGCACACCCATTGTTCAGGCGCACCTCCGCGTTCGGTACGCCCTCGAGATACGTATGTGACCAGCGTACCATTTTCTCACTCAAATCCACTCCGATTACCTGCTTGCACCTGCCGGCGATCGGTTTGAGCAGTCGCCCGATCCCGCACCCGATCTCGAGACAAGTCCAGCCGGGTTCGATGGGTATGCCGCGCAGAAGCAGCTTGATCGCACGCTCCGTCTCCTCCTTCCAGAGTCGCTGCAGCGTGCGCTCATCGGTTGTCGCGTCGAAATCGGGGGAGGAACATATGCGGCGGTACTTGGCCTGGAATTCCGTGTCGGCATCCCAGAACCGCCGGGTGTCCAACAACCATCTGGAGTGCGTGGTGGCGTCCATTCTGCGGGGTCCGCGGCCCGTTGTGAGGCAGCGTCACAGTCACACGTCACGGGCTACCGGCCGGAACTGGAAACCCGTCCCCCGGGGCCGGAATCGGTACTGGAGGGCTTAAACGTCCGTTAAGAATTATTCGACCAGCGTCGCATCGGCCTTTAACCCGCACGTGTGTCCCCGCTCATACGCGCCTGCGATGTGGACAGGGGCGTATTCGGCCGATAAGCTCGGCGTCAGACTGCTGCCGTACAACTCTCCGCGATTGTGGGTTGGTGTCCGGACCGCACCATCTGGTTGACCGGGTTATGCTCCTCAGACTGTTGCTCCTGATGATCGTCGTTCCCCTCGTGGAGCTGGTCATCCTGCTGCGCCTCGCGGAGCGCTTCCACTGGGGCCCGACGATCGCGCTGGTTTTCGTGACGGGGGTCGTTGGCGCGTCGCTTGCCCGCCGCGAGGGCGTCAAGGCGTTTTCTCGTTTGCAGGCGGAGCTTGCCGCCGGCAGAGTGCCGGCTAACGCGATCGTCAATGCTGCGCTGATTCTCGTAGCCGGGTTGCTGCTCATCACCCCGGGAATCCTTACGGACATAGGCGGGTTTGCGTTGTTGATAGCGCCGGTACGAACCAGGGTGGGCGCTGCCGTCGCAGACGCGTTTCGCAGACGGCTTGTGATGGTGCCACACTTTGGCAGAAGGCCTGACACGACAGCGGAGACTTTCATCGACGCGGAGTTCACGGCTGAAGACGTCGGTAAGCGGACGGACGAGGAAGGCAAGTGAACCGGGTTCTCGAAGGTACGGAGCACGTCATGCACGCAAGATGGGTTGCAATGGGGGCGCTCAACGGGCTGCTCGCAGTGGTTATCGGCGCTTTCGGCGCGCACGCGTTGAAGAGCCAGCTTGACCCGGGAAAAGTGCAGATGCTCGAGGTCGGTGTTCGCTATCAGATGTATCACGCACTTGCGCTGTTGGCGTTGGGCGGGATGGCTCCCCTCCGCGGGACACGTCTGGTTTCGGCTGCGGCGACCTGTATGATTGTGGGCATCGTGCTGTTCAGCGGCAGCCTGTACGGGCTCAGCCTCACCGATTGGCGTTGGCTTGGCCCCATCACTCCAGTCGGTGGCGCATGCCTCATGCTCGGGTGGCTGATGCTTGTGATTGCGGGTTCCAAGGCGAGTATCGCCCCTCGCGCCGCGCATGCTTGACCCGTTGGCGCAGGACGATGACGATGTGACCGTGCGGAGCTCTGGTATCATATTCAGCAGCCCGCGGTTGAGAATGTCGAAGGAGCGGTCGACGTGAGCGCAACGCTGGATGAAAAAACGATCCGGCACGTAGCCCGCCTTGCCCGGTTGCACATCACCGAGGAAGAAGTGGCTCGATACGTCGAGCAGTTGTCGTCCGTGCTGAGTTATGTCGAGCAGCTCAACGAACTCGACACGGAGAACGTGGCTCCGACTACCCAGGCGCTGTGTGTCTCCAACGTTTTTCGCGAGGATGAGGTACGCGCGTCTCTGTCGCCGGACGCTGCGCTGGCCAGCGCCCCTCAGCACAAGGACGGGTTCTTTCAAGTGCCTCGAATCCTTGACCACGAGGGGAGCGCGTAGGCCGTGCCCGCGTCGGTCACTGTTGCCGGGCTTGCCGAGGCGGTCAGGTCCAAGAAGCAATCCGCCGAGGAGGTCGTCCGGGCCTGCTGCGATGCCATCGAGGAGACCGACGAGCGTTTTCACACGTTCATCAGCTGCGACCGGGAGCGGGCGTTGGCGCGAGCGAGAGAGATCGACGCCGGGCTCGCACGCGGTGAGGTCCCCGGTGCGCTGGCCGGCGTGCCTTTGGCCGTGAAGGACAATATCTGTACGGCATTCGGCGCGACGACCTGCGGCTCAAAGATCTTGGAGAACTTTCGTTCGACATACGGTGCCACCGCTGTCGAACGGCTCGAATCCGCCGGGGCGGTACTCGTCGGCAAGACCAATCTCGATGCGTTCGCGATGGGAGCCTCGACGGAATACAGCGCTTATTTCACGACGCGCAACCCCTGGGACCCCGGGCGCGTCTCGGGCGGATCATCGGGAGGCTCTGCCGCTGCCGTAGCCTTGCGGTCGGTCCCGGCAGCATTGGGTAGTGATACGGGCGGATCGATCAGGCAGCCGGCGTCCTACTGCGGGGTCGTGGGCTTAAAGCCCACCTACGGACGTGTCTCGAGGTACGGTCTGGTGGCGTTCGGCAGCAGTCTCGATCAGATAGGACCCATTGCGACCACCGTGCATGACGCAGCGTTGCTCTTGGGCGTGATAGCGGGGCACGACGCGCGGGACTCCACCAGTGTGGACGCACCCGTGCCACGATACGTCGCAGCGCTGGGCAGACCTCTAAAGGGCCTTCGAGTGGGCATAAGCAAAGAGTACTTCGGCGAAGGGTTGAGTGCCGACGTGCGCCGCGGCGTTGAGGACGCCTTAAAGGTGATGACCGGGGCAGGCGCCGTTACGGTCTCCGTTGATCTGCCTCACATGAAGTATGCCACTGCCTGCTATTACATTGTGGCGCCGGCTGAGGCTTCCAGCAACCTTGCGCGGTTCGACGGCGTCCACTTCGGGTATAGAACGGGGCGGCCCGCTGACATGTTCGATCTGTATGCATCGTCGCGTGGTGAGGGTCTCGGTGCGGAGGTTAAACGCAGGATCATGCTCGGCACATACGTACTGTCAAGCGGTTACTATGATCGGTACTATGTCAAAGCCCTCAAGGTACGCACGTTGATTAAGGCTGATTTCGATCGCGCGTTCGAACTGGTCGACGTGATCGCCTCCCCGGTCGCTCCGACGACGCCGTTTCCGATCGGCGAGAAGTGCGACGATCCACTGGCCATGTACCTGAACGACATCTACACGATCTCCGCCAACCTGGCCGGTATCTGCGGGATAAGTGTGCCCTGCGGGTTCGGTCGCGACGGGCTTCCGATCGGGCTGCAGCTCATGGGGCCTGTTTTCGGAGAGGAGAAGATCCTGGCGGCGGCGCATCAGTATCAACTTCTCACGGATCATCACACGAAGGTGCCGGCAGCCACCTCATGGCGATACGGTAATGGAGCGATCAACGATAGGCTCACTGCTGCGAACAACCCAGGCGTTGTGCGGGCAATTGTGTGAGAAGAAGACATTGGAGCGGGGTATTGCCTATTTCA
>JBHHXS010000180.1:0-7570 GCA_046757145.1 Phycisphaerae bacterium
CATACACCCATTCTACCGATCAAAAGCACTACCTTCAACCGCTCGCATCGCACATGCACAGGCATATGCGAGCGACACGACGGACACACGCCCAGCACCACCCAAACCACGCCGCGTCTTTCGTGCAACGCCAGGCGCGCAGCGGCATCGGCAAGCCTTCCGTTTCGCGGCCATCTCCGGGGAGCTTACTGCCGACCCATGTATGAAAGCAGTGTCATCAGCACGCGCGGGTTGTCACCCACACGATGACTGAGTCAGTCTCGCAACGGCTTCGGCGTACTTGGCAGCGGTGTTGGCCACGATGTCGGGTGGCAGTTCCGGTCCCGGAGGGGTCTTGTCCCATTTGCCTGCGTCGACGAGAGTGGTCAAGTAGTTGCGCACGTACTGTTTGTCGAAGCTGTCTTGATCGCGGCCGGGTGCGTACGCATCTGCCGGCCAAAAACGTGATGAATCAGGAGTGATCGCCTCATCAATCAGAATGTAATCTCCATCGCACTCGCCCCACTCGAACTTTGTGTCCGCCAGGATGATGCCTTGTTGCAGCGCATATGCCGCTGCACGCTCATATAGCGCGATGGTGCGGTCCCGCAGCAGTGTCATACAGGGCTCACCAACGACTTCGCACGCCTGTTCGAACGAGATATTCTCATCATGGCCGCGCTCGGCCTTGGTCGCCGGCGTGAAAATCGGCTGCGGGAGCATCTCGGACTGCCCGAGCCCCTTCGGAAGCTTCACGCCGCAAACTGCGCCGGTGCGCTGGTAGTCGTTCCACCCTGACCCGGCGAGGTACCCCCGCGCGACACACTCTATTGGCACCACCTCCGCCTTCCTGCAGCGCATCGCTCGCCCGCGAAGTTGTGGCAAATGCTCTTCCAATCCGGGCGGCGCCTGACCGTCGATCACGTCGATCAGATGATGAGGCACCGCATCGCTGAAGAACTCGAACCAGAACCGGGAGATGGCCGTCAGCATGACGCCCTTCAGCGGTATGGGAGTCGGGAGGACTACGTCGTACGCGCTGATCCTGTCTGTCGCCACGAGTAACAGTTCGTCGCCCAAGTCGTAGACATCGCGTACTTTGCCCCGCCGAAGGGGGTAGCCCGGAAGGTGGGTCTCAGTTACGGTGTGTGTTGTGTGTGATTGCATCCCTGCCATCCTGACCAAGTGGACCTCGTTAGGCCGTCCCGAGTAGCGTTATACCGCAAAGCGGCCCGGGAGTGCACCCGTAAGGCAAAAACTCTTGCTCGCCCTGTCGACGTATGCGTGTGCACTCGCCATAATAATCGCGTGTTCCCGGCTCGGTGGTTCTGGACCGTGGCTCGTGGCTACGGCGCCCGATTGCGGTCTTTGTAAGCGCCCCTAGAGTACGCTTCAAGGTTTCTGACAGTGCATATTGGCCTGTGACGCTTTGATGCTCTCGTTCCTTACGTACGTGGCGGGTAAGTTGGCGGAATCGGTCGACCTGTCGGGCGCCTACGCTGTCGGCAGCGACGACATACCACTGCGCGCCGAGATCAGCTTCAAAGACGGCCTGATTCTGTGCGAGAAGCGGGCGGGAGGACCCGCTGGGCTGGCCATCCTGTGGGAAGTCGCGGGGGTCGGGAAGTTAATGCTGGAGACGGTTCGCCTCCCGGAACGGGACAAGCCGTACATTCTCCAGGTCGAGCTGGTCCGCGGTCGGCTATTGCGTATGACCCAGAAGCTTGAGGACTGGGGCCTGCTAGATTTCGAGGGGACTGAGGAAATCGCCGAGGAGATGACGGAGGGGCGGGAATTGCTGATTCAAGCGCTGCAGGCTGATGACCCAGCCAAAGCAGCGGCGTTGGCCGACGAGGCGTTGAGCGCCGCTGTACACGCCAGTGAGACGCTTACCCGTTTCCACGCGGACATGTTTCTGTCGCGTCGTGTCCAGACCGGTGGATTCCCGCGGCGCGTGTTCGGGTGCTCGGTCATCCCCGGGCCCCCGACTGAGCAGGCGCGTCAGGGCCTCACCAAGGCGGTCGACTTCGTGAGCGTCCCGGTGAACTGGCGCGACGTCGAGCCTAGCGAGCAGACATTTAACTGGAAGAACCTCGACGCTTGGGTGGAGCTGCTTGCCCAACATCGCATACCGATGAAGGGATCAGCGTTGTTGTCGTTCAGCGAACGGTCCGTCCCTGATTGGCTCTACGTCTGGGAGCACGACTTTGGTACCGTTCGCGATCTGGCATTTGAACACATTCGCCGCGTTATCAACCGCTATGGACAGTATATACAGGTGTGGGATGTAGCAAGCGGGATACACGCCCACAACTCCTTCACGTTCAGCTTCGAACAACTGATGGAGCTGACGCGGATGGCTGCCGCGCTGACGAAGCAGATATCCCCACGGAGCATGGCCATCGTCGACATCGTCTGCCCTTGGGGTGAATACTATGCCCGCAATCAGCGAACAGTACCGCCTCTGCTCTATGCCGACATGGTGGTTCAGAGCGGCGTGACGTTTGATGCGTTTGGGCTTCAGGTCTTCTTTGGGCCGGGGATCGACGGCATGTTCGTGCGCGATATGTTCCAGGTGTCCTCGTTGCTCGATCAGTTCGCCAAGTTCAACAGGCAGGTTCATCTAACTGCGGTCCAGGTCCCCTCAGCAGGTGGGATCCCAAGTGGAGGAACCGGTAACGCGGGGCGCTGGCCAATCACAGGCGGAAGCTGGCATGGACCGTGGAGCGAGGAGACACAGGCAGAGTGGCTCACGGCATTCCTGGAGATCGCCCTGAGCAAGCCGTTTGTCGATTCTGTTTCGTGGCACGAGCTGGCCGATCACCCGACACAGTTGATGCCTCACGGTGGGCTCATGAGGTCTGACCTGGTTCCCAAGGCGGCGTACAATGAGCTAGTGAGAATACGGGCGGAGCTGCTTGGTGCCAGTCGGCAGATTCTCTAGCCATGCGTACACACCGACGGATTCGATCGGTCGTGCCAATTGGGACCAACGGGGAATGACGCCCGCGCGGGAACAAGACGCAGCAGGGGAGCACGAATCGCCGCGACTCCCGGCGGCGAAGCCAGACGTATCGTATCGGTCCTCAGGTCAGTCATGCCTCGTGCTGGTGCTGCTTGCCGCAGCGATGGCATTTGCCGGCGCCCGGGCCGGCCTGTGGGGCGAGTCGACCGGCGTAGTACCACACGCGATCAGTACGATAGACCCGAACCGCGCCCCGTGGTGGGAGCTCGCGGTGCTGCCCGGCATCGGAGAGAATACAGCTAGGGCAATCGTGCGCGAAAGAGAATCCGCTGGACGGTTCTCAAAGGGCCGTCCATCGGCTCCTGTATTTGCCTACCCGAGCGACTTGTTGTCGGTGCGCGGCATCGGACCGAAGACCGTTCAGCGCATCGCACCCTATCTGCGGACGACGATCAGCGACTAGCTCCTCCTCCTTCTCCTTCTCCTTCGGAAGGTCAACCACCGATCCTATCTGACCGTTCGACACAATGTGGCCCCGCCCGGCCCGAACGCTTGACGGGTTCAGGATCATGTGTGCAGACAAGCCGGATCCGGAGTGTATCCCAATTCCGGTGGCGCGGCTGAATAATCCGCGCCCTACTGCACAGGCTTGGATGGTGGCGCGCGGTTTGGTCGGTGTTTTGGCCGGGAGAAACGCAGGGGCGCTCAGCCTTCGCGCATCCACGGAATGCCCCGCGAGCCACGCCCCGTGGGGTTGCCACCTTTTTTGGGATGTACCTCCGAATGCGTTACGGCGCCTGTTGTGATCGTTTGCTGTTACGACGTCCTGTTACGATAGTCTGTTGCGTTATGTTCGTCAGTCCTCGCGCTGCTTGAGCGGCGTGTGGACGTGCGCCCCCTGGTCTTTCATCTTGTCGAAGTCAAACGGCTTCGTCGGGTCATACGTTGCGCTCTTATCATTATGGCATCGAACACAGACGGATTCCTCGATCTTCCAAAGACCGGCGGCGTACATCTCCTCCGTCTTGTAGCTGCGCTTCGCTTTCATGATCTCTTTGTGCAGCTTGATGTATTCACCCCCCGGGCCGTGGCACGCTTCGCATCCCACGCCGGCGAGCTTTCTGGCTTGTTTCGTCGCCGTTGTGTCCGCGGGGTCCGCGATGAAATAACCGCCCTCGTGCCCGTATCCCGTAGTATGACAGCCCAGGCACGTTTCATCCTTGGAGTAATCCTTTGAGGAATCGAGGTCGAACTTAGCCTTGACCTCGGCGGCGTTCCCCGGAAGCAGGACCTCGAGGGTTTTGGCCTTCTTGCCGGACGCCCAACTCCTCATTTGCTTCATGTGACACTTCATGCACTTCCGAGAGCCTACGTATTGCGCCTCTGCGTCGCCAAGTGTCGGCAAGCTAACAGCGACCACGGTTGCCATCGAGTTATCGCACGCCTCGGCAGGCGTGACCACGACCGCCTCCAGAAACAACCACGGTAGAGCGACAGTCCCGAGCCCGAGCGTCATTGCCAGTGATGCCTTCATCGCGTTGTCCCCTACACAAGTGACAGGTTACAGACCGTATGATCAATCCCAGTTGCCATCCCGTCGACCGCTACCGCACGGGATAGGCATCCGATTACATACATTGACGGCTTACGAAGCAATAGGTCCGGCGCCGACAGCGAGGAGTTTTTTTTGAGAACCACGTGAACCATCACCTCTGGCACGCGAATTGCGTTACAACTTCGTGCGACGATGCAAGGTGTTGGCGCGGTGTCGGACTCGGCCGCCTGTGCGGCAGCAATCGGGTCCGCACGATAGCATGCTGGAAGCTACCAATATGCGCCGGTGGGGCGGCTGCGGGTGTTCGTGAAAAAGCGCACCGATTGCGGCATTCCGCACGTAACGGCGTGGTACCGAGCGGCTCCACAGTGTGGAGAGCCCGCGAGTTGATCTTCCAGAGGACTTGCTTCCGCCCGTGCTGCTAGTACCCTGAACGCGGAACGTGATGCCCGCAGACGGAAGTATCCTGGGGCATTCCATAGTAAATGAGGATCTCACAGGCGACATCCATGATGCGGGCCCTCGGACGGGCGTCCGGGCGCCTGGCTGATTCCCGGTGGGCGGGCGTGACATTCGCGCTGGTGGGCTGTCTGGCGGCGTCTGCGCAAGCAGCAGAAAAGCCGGTCACCTGCACCACGTGCCACCCTCGACAGCAACGCGAGGTGGAACGGTCGGTCCATCATTCCTTAGATTGCCGCGAGTGCCACGGTGGAGACAAATCATTCTCCTTGTCGTCGGAGCAGGCGGCGCCCTTTCAGAGCCCAGGACGGTCACTGTTGTCGTTCGATCACGGTGAGTCGTTTAGAGCCAAGCCACGCCGTGTGGATGTGCCCAACCTGTGCGGAGATTGCCACGCCGACGTCGAGCGAATGAATCCGTATGGGCTGCAAAGCGACCAGCTTGCCCGCTACTGGACCAGCGTGCACGGTAAGAAGCTCAAGCAAGATGGAGACGAGCGGGTGGCGATCTGCATCGACTGCCACGGCTCGCATGAGATTCTATCCGGACGCGACCCGGCTAGCAGAACACATCCGTTGAACGTACCCGATACATGCGGAACATGTCACGGCGATGCGCAGCTCATGGGCGAGTACGGCCTGCCGGTTGAGGTCGTCGACGAATACCGCATGAGTGTTCATGGGCGACTGCTCAGCGAACAACACGATACCGGTGCTCCTACTTGTGCCACCTGTCACGGCAATCACTCAGCCATGCCTCCCGGCTTCGCCTCGGTCGGTGCCGTCTGCGGTCAGTGTCACCGACACGCCGCCGAGGCATTCGACAACAGCATCCACGCCGACCAGCCTGAGCACAAGCGCTGCGTCCAGTGTCACGGCGGCGGCGAGGGGCGATATTTCCACTTGATAGAACGTATAACGAAGGGTCCGGCGGCGATGATACAGCGCTACGCACATCTGCTCACGTCAGACCCGGAGCCATCGCTCGAGCGCGTCACGGAAACGATTCATCCCGACCCCAAGCAGATCATCGAGCGTGCGCTGCCGACCTGTATGGACTGCCACGACGACTTCGAGGATGACGAGAGCCTGCCCAAGCTGTTTGATCTGCTTGATGAGATCGCCAAGGCCGAACAGTACTACGTGCGCACCGGAAACAGGCTGGATCGCGTCGGGCAAGGCGTGTTGCTCGTCGACAATCAAAGGTTCAAACTTGAGGACGCGAAGACGCACTTGATCGAGCTTGCTCCTCTGCAACACACCCTGGACAACTCGCTGGTGCGCGAGAAGGTGAGCGAACTGAACGCGATATGCGATGAGATCAATGTGGAGCTGGATGCCCTCGAAGAGGGCCTGCGGTGGCGCCACGTGTTGTTGATCCCTATTTGGGTTTTCGCGCTGTTCTTCGGGTCTGTGCTGTATGCTAAGTACAAGCTGCTCAAACGCGCTTATGTAAAACCTATGCCTCCTAATCCGGAATGACCATGGAACAACAAGACTATCACAATCCGCCCACACGCAGAGGGTTTCTCGAAGGGATCATCGCCCTTTTCTCGGCCGTTGCGGGCCTGGCAATGGCGGTACCGGGGCTGATGTACCTTTGGCCCGCCACTAGAGCGGGTGGATCACAGAAGGTGGAGGTTGACGGGGCGGCCCAGCTTTCACCCGGGCAGTCGACGATCGTACAGGTTGGGAGTCAAGTGGTGATCGTTGTGCGCGGCACAACCGGGTTCAAGGCGTTCTCCGCCGCGTGTACCCACCTCGGGTGCCTCGTGGAATGGGATCCGTCGCGCAAGCAGTTCCTCTGCCCCTGTCACGCAGCGGTCTTCGACGACAATGGACAGGTTGTCTCCGGGCCTCCGCCCGGACCCCTGCCGGCGCTGAAAGTCAAGGAGCTTGGGAAGAAGGTATACGTTTCGGTGGCCTGAACCGTATCGGCACACGTACCGGGTTACACGCCGCAACCCGCTCTGCCAACCGGGCGTGTCGAGGTTTGCCGGCCAGCGTGGCCAGCAACGCGGGAATGAGGCAAGGATGACTTTGGGATGGGGCTGACAAAGCGGATTGAGCGTTTTCTCGGCGATCGTTTTGACATGGAGACGGCCAGGCGCCTGGTCAGTCAGCAGGTCCACAAACGCCTGACCCCGCATACCGGGTGGCTCCACGTCTTTGGCAGTCTCTCACTTCTGCTGTTCATCAGCCAGACCATCACCGGGATTCTGCTGTTGATGTATTATCGCCCGACGCCCGAGGCGGCGCATAAGTCCATTCAGTACATCACGGGCGACGTGCACTTCGGGTGGCTCTACCGCCAGATCCACGCGTGGGGTGCCACCCTTATGATCGTCGCTGTATTGCTACACATGGTCAGAACCTATTTCATGGGGGCGTTCAAGAAACCGCGCGAGCTTACGTGGGTCACAGGCGTTGTGATCTTCATCGTCACCCTGATGTTCGGATTCACCGGCTATTTGCTGCCCTGGAATCAGATCGCTTTTTGGGCGACAACGGTGGGAACGGAATCCGCCAATAAGGTGCCGATCATCGGTCCTTCGCTCCAGTACTTCCTGCGGGGCGGTGACGCGGTTACCGGAGAGACGCTGAGCCGCTTCT
>JBHHXS010000181.1:0-7505 GCA_046757145.1 Phycisphaerae bacterium
CCATCTCGAGCAGGTGATCCTTCCACGCCTGATCGTAGATCCGAAGCAGCACGGCTTGCTCGAGTCGTGTCAACTCCCAGCGAAGCATCTCGTGCCCCTGCCGCACCAGAGAATCGCGCAGGTCGCCCGCAGACTGCTCGAAGAGTTGCTCGTTCCACGCCCTGCCGAAGCGCTGCCTGGCCCACTCGACGGCATCCTCGCGCGGCTTACCCTGGATGTTGCGGTCAATCTCTTCAGCCAGGCGGCCGTTGAAGAACGACTCGTTCAGCTCGAACAGGGTCTTCTGCAGCTCGTCATACGGCTTCCCCTGAACGTCCGCCAGCTTCCACCCGACGTTGAACTTGCTGTTTGCCCAGTCCATGACCATGCTGGCGGCAGCGGCGTTGTCGGTGTCCTCTCGACCAAAGGCACGCAGGATGCACGACTCAACGGGATAGGAGATCTCCCGGCGTCTATACGCCTCGCGCACCCGCTCGCCCAGAAGTGCCCTGATCTCGTCTCTGGGAACATCGATCAACTCGTCGTCTTCTACCCTGATGGCAAACTTGGCGCGGGCCCATTCGCCCAGCGCGCGATGCGGATAGTGCGGGTCGAGATAGAGGGCGATGCCGTCGAGATCCGCCTCTGCGTAATGCCGATCAGCCGCCTCCATGAGCGCGTTCTCGATGTCGGCGGGCTCCATCTTGCGCAACTGGTTCTGAGTTAACGGCACCTTGTACATGCGCTGGGCCCAGTGAAGCAGCCCTCCGACGTCCCATTTGCTGGGCGGTTCTTCGGGATCAATATACTCCCCGATCGAGGTGCGGATCATGTCGTACGCCTCGTCCTTTGCCTTCTCCCTGACGCTTTTCTTCGCGTACTCCAGGTCCTCCATGTCGATGGTGTCTTCGTCGATGGTCACGTCGAGGCGCGTGCGGCACCATTCCGCTATAGACGCGCGGTTGTACGTACCGCTTAAATACTGATCCAGTGTCGTCTCGATGGCCTTGTCGATCGTGTCGAATATCAACCCGGGCAGGTCGCGTTCTTCGAGAATACGCTGGCGGGCCGTGTAGAATTCCTTGCGCTGGAAATCCATCGGCTCGTCCCACTCCAACAGGTGCTTGCGAGTCGAGAAGTTGCGCTCCTCCACCTTGCGCTGGGCGCGCTCTATCCCTTTCGTAAGTCGTTTGTCCTCGAGGCTGCTCCCGTCGGTGAACCCGAGCCTCTCCATCATCTTGAGCATCCAGTCCGACATGAAGAGCTTGAGAAGATCGTCCTGAAGCGACAACGAGAAGCGCGACGATCCCGGATCGCCCTGGCGGCCCGCTCGGCCACGCAACTGATTGTCGATGCGCCTGGCTTCGTGGCGTTCAGTCCCGATGATGTGCAGCCCACAGGGCACGTTGAGCGAGCAGACCGTCCGCCCGAGGGCAGGGAAGCGCCGATCCAGCCTGGGCTTGAAGCAATGGGCGCAGTTGGTCGTCGGGTCGTATTCCTCACAGCGCATACAGCACTTGCTTACGCCGGGGGGGTATAGGCTGTTAGAAGTGACACCGTCGGGCATCTTCTCCGGCACCTTGCACGTGAGATACACCACGCCGGGACCGAGCTTGATATCGGTTCCGCGGCCCGCCATGTTCGTGGCAATGGTGACGTTTCCCACGGGAGTCCGGTCTCCTCGCGTGGTCGGCGTGCTGCAGTGGCCCGCCTTCGCTACGATTTCCGCCTCGCGTGCATGGTTCTTCGCGTTGAGCACTTCATGATCAATGCCGTAGCGCCGCTTAAGCAGGTTGGAAACCTTCTCGGAGTTCTCCACACTCGTAGTGCCTACCAGGATGGGCCGGCCCCTGGCAAGATCACCCATTGACTCGTCATAGACCTCGAGCAGGAGGTTGATGACCTCCGTATCACCCACCTCCGCAGCGTTGAACCGCCTCAAGGCCTCATCGATGGATGTCGTGTCCTTCCCTTGCTCCTCGTGGATTGGCTTAAGGGCAGTAAGCACGTCAGCAAGCAGAAACGGATCGGCCGGTCGACCACGACGATGAATCTCATGTATCTCGTCCACGATGGCCGAGTATTTCTCTTCAACGTCCCGGTACATCTTGTCGTTGTAGTCGATACGATTGACGGGGCGGTTCGTCGGGACCTCGACCACGTCGAGCTTGTATATCTTGTCGAACTCAGTCGCCTCGGTTAGCGCCGTGCCCGTCATCCCCGCCTTTACACGATACAGCTTGATGAAGTTCTGTATCGTGATCGTAGCAAGCGTCTGCGTCTCCTCTTTCACGCGGACGTGCTCGCGTGCCTCAACCGCCTGGTGCAGCCCGTCCGACCACTGTCTACCGTGCATCAGCCTACCGGTGAATGGGTCGACGATGATGATCTGGCCACCCTGAACAACGTAATCCACGTCGCGCTTGTACACTTTGTGGGCTCGCAGGGCGTTCTCGATAAGATGAGGCCATTCCATGTTCACCCCGCTGTACAGACTTCCGAGATCGAGCAACTCCTGGGCAATGGTCACTCCTTCATGCGTAAGGCCCACCTGCTTCCGTTCGGTTTGCACGATGAAGTAACGGCGGTATTGCTCCGCAGGGGGCAGCTTGAGAACATCGTTCTCGTAGATCTGGATCGCCTCGACCTGATCATCCGTAAGAAAATCCGGTCCCAGTGTCGGCTTCAGCCCCGCTGCCTCATCCGTGTTGCCGTCTACATCCTCCTTCGCCGGTTGCGAATCTCCGCTTGCCACCCCCCCCTTTTCCTTATAGCCCAGGATCGCCATAGCGTCTCCGAGCTTCTGGATGTTGTGCGTATCCCCATCGAAACTTGCAACGGTAGCTAGTACTTTGCGATCCCACGGTGCCTGCCGTCGAACCAGCTCTTCAGCAACCTTGTCGGCCCGGGGGTATCGCGTGACATCGTCGTGCGCCGGGCCGGAGATGATCAGCGGTGTGCGGGCTTCGTCAATCAGAATGGAGTCGACCTCGTCGACGATGACGTAGTCAAGGCTGCCCTGAACCTGATCCGCTAGCTGGATCTTCATGTTGTCCCGAAGGTAGTCGAAGCCGAACTCGCTGTTGGTGCCGTAGGTGATGTCGCACGCATAGGCGGCCCGCCTGATACCTTCGTGGCCGCCGGAGTCCACCTGCGCCTGTATGTACCCAACCGTGATACCAAGCAGTTCAAAGATCGGCGCCGCAAACTCTCCGTCTCGCTGTACTAGATAGTCATTGACCGTTATGATGTGGACCTTGTACCCTGACAGCACCTTGACATACGCGGCGAGGTGACAGACGATCGTCTTGCCCTCTCCCGTCTTCATCTCCGCTATCTTGCCCTCGTACAGCACCCTTCCGCCGATAAGCTGGCAATCGAAATGACGGTGATCCTGGGCCCGGCGTGACGCCTCCCGTACAACCGCGAACGCCTGCGGCAAGATCCCCTCCCTGTCCAGCGTCTCGATCAGTCTCCCGTGACGCTTGCGGTACTCCTCTCTATAGTATTCCTCACGCTGCTGGGACGGGTCCGACGAGCGCCACCACTCTTCCACCGGCTCGAGGTGTTGGCGGATCTGGCCCCGAAGCCGATCAGTTCGCTTGCGCAGGTCCTCACTGAGTTCCACCCGGATGCGCTGGACCGCAGCCGAGCGATCCTCCTCGGAAAGCCCATCCAATCCCACCTCGGCGCAGCGCCTGGCGAACTCCGCATCGTAGTTGCCCCTAACCTCAGCCTCCAACTCCGCTATTGGGCCGAGATGACGCCGATACATCTTGAGAAGCCGATCGTTCCGCGTGCCGAACACCTTGCGCGGAAGTCGTTTAATGCCCTGCAGCATAGACAAAGGCAGCGCCGTGACAGACATTATGGCACCTCAAATAGCCCGACGAATGGTCACTGATGAATAGCACCACGTTGCATGGCGTGGATTATATACGACCTGGATTGGCACGAAAGAAGGCCCCGCCGGACTCCACGAGAATCCACCGGGGCATATGTAGGTCTGAACGACCGTGCGCCGCTACGCACCGTCTTTCCCACCCGCGAGCACTGGCTGCCGCTGCGTGAACCCCACGCTTGCACATGGGGTCAGAACCGCGGCGCCGGATCGAGCTCCATGACTCGGTTGGCGCGCAGCACCGTCACTACAGCGGGAACCGGCGCCTGGCGACCATCATCACGAACAGCCCGAGGAGGGATCCGGCAAGGGACATCACCATGCCTAAACCGCACAGCAGGCCGGACCCGCGCTGCGTGCCCGTACCGCGACCCGTCCCTCCACCGGTATCGTCACTAGGCACGTCTTGCCCTGGCTCAATCTCAAAGGGAGCCATGCGCGTTGTCACAACGACGGTCTCGACGTCGGAGCGCCCCACGCTCTGCCCGTCGGACACCTCAAGCCTTACGCCGTACGTGCCGGGCTCCGTAAACGTATACACCAGGATCGCCTCCGTGCCAACCAGAACGTCGTCCACGTACCAGGCGTAGGTCAAGGGGACGTCGTCTCCGTCGGGATCGCGCGAGTTGCTGCCGTCGAATCTGATAATCATCGGCGCCGTTCCTGATCGAGGCCCGGTGCCAATCCATACAATGGGTGCCCGATTCAGAATGCGTGCCGTCACAACGACTGTTTGGTTGCTTACGGAGGCTGCACCGTGGGTGTCAGTAACCGTTAGACGCACGTTGAAGGTTCCGGATGTTGTGTAAACGTGTCGTCCGATTATCCCGACCCCAGACGTGCGATCGCCGAAGTCCCACTTGAAGCTCAACGCGTCTCCATCAGGATCGAACGACCTGCCAGCGTCGAAGACGAACTCGTCACCGACCATGCCCGTGCGCAGGTTGACATCAAACAGCGCGCCAGGCGGACTGTTCTCAACCGGCAGCGGCTCCGAGTCTTCCCTAACCTGGACCATTCGCTTCATCTCGCCTGTGTTCGGCGGGTTCTCGCCATCGAACACCAGCAGCGTGATTTCATAATCTCCCACCTCGGTGTAGGTGTGTGTGGCCTTGCGGCCGATAGCTTCGTCGCTCCCGTCCCCCCAATCCCACCGGTACTGAACAATTGGGGCGCCCTCGGGCCTGTCGAAAGACCGCGAGGCATCAACCTCAAAGGGCACATCCACTATCAGCGGGAGCGCTGCAAGCACGCGGAAGTCCGCCTTCGGAGCGGATTCGTCCACGGCTTCGTCGCTGACAATGACATTCCCCGTCCATACGCTTATGGCACCCGTGCTGTCAAAAACGGTGGCGCGCGGAGTGTACGTACCTCCTTCGAGGTATGCGTGACGGACACGACCGTCGGTGCTTCCGGGCGGCCCTGTCAACGGGTAGGGGCCCTCTATCGGCGACCCATCTCCCCAATCCCATAGAACCCACAGGCGATCTCCCGCGTCCGGGTCGAACGAGCCGATGGCGCTGAACGTAGCATCACTCCCAACAGGTACTCGCGCAAGCGCAGGCGTGACGCCGGGTACCGGACGCGTGTTGCCGACCTCAATGTCAACCGATGCTGTGCTCGACTTGTCACCCTGGTCCGTCACCGTCAGTGTCACAGTGTAGCACGCCACCTTCTTCAGCGCTTCCGCGAGGGCAGCGGCACCGATTTGATCCTTGATCTTCTGGTTGTCACGTACGCACGGGAAACGCGAGTCCATGACGAACAAATGTTCCGTGGTAACAAGCGCACCCGGCGTACCCGTAGCGTTGGCACCCGCCCCATCCCCGAAATCCCATTGATAAACCAAGTCGTCTGCGCGGGTCTCGGTATCCGACGACTCTGACGCGTCAAAGCTCACGTTCAGGTCCGTCTCCCCTCCACTCATCGGGCTAGCCGAGAACCTGGCCTTCGGGCTGTTGTTCTTCACCACGATGTCCACCGACGCCTCGCCAAACAGACCCAGCGACGTGTTGGTCACTGTGAGCCGTGCGGTGAAGGTGCGCGCGGTCCGGTAGACGTGCGTCTGCAACGGTCCTGCCGATGGCGGAGTGCCGTCGCCGAAATCCCACAGGTAATCAAGCGCCGCGCCGTTGGGATCGAACGAGCCACGCCCGTCGAACTTCACCGTCAAAGGCGGATCGCCGCTAAGCGGGGTGGCCGTGATCACCGCAATCGGAGCTTCGTTAATCTGCCCCTTGTCGATCGTCGTCGTTGCACTGAGCGCCGTAATCCCCGTCGTGGTGAACGACCAGGTGTCACCGACGGCAAAGAGCACATCCTTGTTGGTCACTGTAAACTCGACGGCGTCGTTTGCCGACTTGTACGAATTCGCGCCCGTGTTGGTAGTGGAATTGGTCGCGACTTCCAGAATCTTCCACGGGTTTGGTCCGCCCGTCCCCGTGTTCGGCGCAGGCTGCGTAAGTGTGCTGAACACGTCCCACTTCTGGGTCCCGCTGTCGATGCGTGCCAGCCTAAGCGTCCACGTCTCGGAACGCGCCGTGCTCCCGCCGCGGACCACAAGCCAAGACGAGACACTGAAGGGGGAAGTGACCCCGGAACTGAGACGCAACGCGGTAATGTTGCCCGACGCGTCAGGAACCAGACCGACAACCCCGCGCAACGCTGTCTTATGCCGGCTGGCGTCCTCGACCGTCAGTTGATCGCCTACCTGCACGCTACTGAAAACGACCGGAGCACCGGCATCGTCAGTGGCCGTAAAGGTGGACCCGCTAAACTGTCCCGAAGTACCGAACCCGCGCACCTCACTGGTGTTAACGCGGTCCACTGTGAGCGTACCTTGCCCGACGTTGTTACGGCCGGCGCGGGGCATGCTGAAGGCGGCCTCCGTATCGTCGGCGCCCTCCGCGGGAATAAGCTCGGCGAAGATGCGATAGCGCCCATCAGGGATGCCCGAAATGTTCCATCCAACAGTCACGTCCGTGCGACCGGGGGACAGCTTCTTTGCCATACCGATGAAGTTGCTACCATCGGACTTGATTGTGAAGGGCTCACCGTCTTTCACGTAGAAATACCGGAGCCAGCTCCCGCCGAACAGGTCCGTCACCTCAGCGCGAATGTTGTAGATGACCTCGTTCCCCGATAGCCTCACGGATACACCGCCGGGGGGGTCCCGGAACTGCAGCCCGGGTATTTCCTGTGGAATCCAGGTCATAGTGACCATCGCTCCACCACGGCCGTCGAGCACTATGTCTGAGATGTTCAGGCCCGTACAGGCATTACCGCTGTTCCACCGGCTCGCGGGAACCGTATCGCAAGTGAAAGTGGTGTTGTTTGTGCTTCCGGGCCACACATCGCCCGCGTCCGCCAAATCGTCGCAGACCGCTCTGTCCCCCGGGGGATATGCGGCTCCGAGCTCGTCCAAGCCGTCAGCCTGAACGATCGTGTAGCCGAACGGCGGGCGACGCTGATGCACCGGGACCGCCTCCGGATTGTCGCCGACGTCCTCATGCAGGATTATCACGCCTTGCTGAGGAATACCTCCGCTGCCGGGATGCCCGGGTTCATCAAACCCGCTACCTGCGGAGTAAATGTACAGGCGTTCGCTTCTCCCAACCCGCGTCTC
>JBHHXS010000182.1:0-7488 GCA_046757145.1 Phycisphaerae bacterium
AATCCAGAACGGGTACGGCACAACCGCAGGCTCAGCGGAGCCGCAAGATGCCCACGGTTGATCAGCTGCGTGGCCGACAGCTCGGGCGCATCCTCATCAAGATGGGTAAACTGCGAAGGAGCCAGGTCGAGGAAGCGCTGGAGATACAGCGGGAGCAGCGAGGGCCTATCGGGCAAATACTCGTGGAGCTCGGGTACATAACAGACGAGGATCTCAACCTCGCCCGGGCAGCACAGAGCGGCATGGAGCCCATCGACCTCGGGAAGATCGACATTTCTCCGGATGTGATTGGGATCATGTCGGCCCAGATGGCTAACACCTTTTGGGTGGTTCCGGTGGCGCTTGATAAAGAGCGCAACGTGCTGACGCTGGCGATGGACAACCCGGACAATTTCGTCGCTACCGACGACCTGAGCACGCTTCTCGGCTTTGGGATCCAGGCCCGCCTTTGCAAGCCTGATGATCTTCAAAAAGCGATCGAGCGCTATTACCCGGAGGGAGAGCAGGAGTCTATCACCGGTCTGATCGACGAGCTCAAAGACGACGAAGATCTGGCGAAGTTCAGCGGGCGCGGTGACAGCATTGATCTGGCTGAGCTCAAGGAGATGATGGAGCTCAACCCGGTCAAGAAGCTGCTGAACCTGGTACTCCTCCAGGCGATCAAAGACAAGGCCAGCGACATCCACTTCGAGCCGTTCGAGGATGAGTACAAGATGCGTTACCGCATCGACGGCGTACTCTACGAGATGGTCCCGCCCCCACGGTACATTGCGATGGCGATATCGTCGCGTATCAAGGTTATGGCCAACCTGGACATCGCGGAGCGCCGCCTGCCCCAGGACGGGCGTATCGAGCTGATGCTCAAGGGACGTCCAATTGACCTGCGTGTTGCCGTCCTGCCTACCATGTTCGGCGAGAGCGTCGTGCTCCGCGTTTTGGACCGGGCCAACGTGCAACTGAGTCTGGACAAGATCGGGATGCGCGAGGACGACCTGGCGGTGTTCCAGCGCCTCATAAAAAAGCCCAACGGGATCATCATCAACACGGGTCCGACGGGGTCGGGGAAGACAACGACGCTGTATGCGGCGCTAACGGCGCTGAACAACACGGATGTGAAGATTCTGACCGCGGAGGACCCGGTTGAGTACGACATTGACGGGTTGGTGCAGTGTCAGATGCGCCCGGAGGTGGGCATGACCTTCGCCCGGGCGTTGCGCAGCTTCCTGCGTCAGGACCCCGACATCATCCTGGTGGGAGAGATCCGCGACCTGGAAAC
This sequence comes from Phycisphaerae bacterium, assembly GCA_046757145.1. Classification (GTDB taxonomy): domain Bacteria; phylum Planctomycetota; class Phycisphaerae; order UBA1845; family UBA1845. The sequence goes on from JBHHXS010000182.1 coordinate 1,277, forward strand.
GGCGCAGATCAGCGTGCAGGCATCGTTGACGGGACACCTGGTCTTCACGACGCTGCATACGAACGACGCCCCCTCCGCCATTGCGCGCCTCATGGACCTCGGCTTGGAGGCGTTCTTGATCACCGCTACGCTCGAAGCAGTGGTGGCACAGAGGCTGGTGCGGCGTATCTGTGGCAACTGCCAGGAAGTATACGCGCCCACTGAGGAACAGTTGATGCAGCTAAATGTCAGGCCTGAGGAGGTGGGAGACCAGAAGTTCCACTACGGCAAAGGATGCGACTATTGTAACAACACCGGATATCGAGGGCGCGTCGGGATTTTCGAGACGATGGTGCTGGACGACCATCTGCGGGAGCTGATCATGCAGCAGGCTTCCACGGCTGTTCTGCGGCGTGAGGCTGTGAAACGTGGTATGAGGAGCCTGCGGGAAAGCGGATTGCTGGCGATCTACGACGGCCTGACAACGCTCGACGAGGTCGTCAAGGAGACGATCGTGGAGGAATAGGGAGGATTCGGGCATGGGCACCTACGCCTACGAAGCCATGAATCAGGCCGGGCAGGATATCAGGGACGAGATCGATGCGGTCTCAACGGAGGACGCCCTGGCCAAAATCCGGAATCTAGGCTACTTTCCGACGCGGATTCGCGAGAAATCCGGCGCCAGAGGGGGGGAAGCCGCTGCGTCGAAGAGGGCGAAGCGGCGACGCAGCACGAGGGGCATCAGTCCCAAGGCCCTGACGCAGTTCACACGCCAACTGGCCACCCTGCAGGATGCGGGCCTGCCTATCCTCAGAAGCCTTAACATTCTCGAGGAACAGCAGAGGCCGGGGAACATGAAGAACGTCCTGCGCGCCGTGGCTGATGATATCGAGGGTGGATCCACGCTCTCGGAAGCATTCGCGAAACATCCCAAAGCCTTCGACCGCCTCTACACTAATATGGTTGCTGCCGGAGAGACTGGTGGTGTGCTTGACGTGATTCTGGTACGCCTCGCGGAGTTCAAGGAGAAGGGTCAGAAACTGAAGCGTAAGATCGTAAGCGCGATGATCTACCCTGCTGCCGTGGTCAGTTTCGCTGTCACCATCGTCAGCGGCATCATGATCATCGTCATTCCGAAGTTCAAGGATATCTTCCTGGACTTCGACACCGAGCTTCCGGGTGTGACCACGACACTCCTGGGGCTCTCGGACTGGTTCGTGCACGGCGTTCCCCCCGGGTGGGTCGTGATTCTAGCCGGTCCCTTCGCAGCGGCGTTCTTGTATAAGTTGGTGCGCGCGTCGAAGGGGGGCCGCTTTGCGGTGGATTTCATGGTGCTCAAGCTTCCCGGCCTGGGCGGTCTTGTGCAGAAGACGTCCGTAGCCCGTTTCACGCGCACGCTGGGGACTCTGATAAGCGCGGGCGTTCCGATATTGGAAGCGATAAACATTACGAGGGAAACGGCGGGCAATGAGATCTATGCCCAGGCGTTGGAGAAGGTGCACGATTCCATCCGCGAGGGGGAGAGCTTCGCGAACCCGCTGCGCTCTACGAGCGTGTGTGACGCTCTCGTCGTCAACATGATCGACGTTGGGGAGGAGACGGGGGAACTTGACAAGATGCTCACTAAGATCGCGGACAACTATGAGGAAGAAGTTGACGTCGCGGTCACCGGGCTCGTAGCGCTGCTCGAGCCGGTCATGGTTATATGTCTGGGGGGCATGGTGGGCTTCATTGTGCTAGCGCTGTTCATGCCCTTGGTGTCGCTTATGCAGTCCGTGTGAATGTCGCGGTCACGCTCGCCCGGCGGCGCGAAGAGCAACGCCCGTCGTGTGATGAATGAAAGAGGACCACATGATTCATGAAGCTGTTCACGGCTGTTGCGTCCGAAGGCGAGGTCGTTCAGGTCGGGCCATGGGGTTCTCGCTGGTAGAGCTGCTAACCGTGATGTTCATCATATCGCTGCTCATAGGGCTGCTGCTACCGTCCTTGAACAGAGCGCGAAGGGCCGCCAAGAAGTCTGCGACCCTAGCCACGCTCCACGCCCTCAAAGCCGGCCTCGACATGTTCCGCAATGACCACGAGCGTGATTTCAGGCAGACGAACGGGTACCCACCCTCGTTTGCACATCCCAAGATGCCTCACGTTACGACTTTTGACGGATACCTGGGTCAGTTTCCGTTCATTGACAGCACCCCGCCGCCGGTGGTCACCGGTGCTCATTGGCTTCCCGCGATGTTGTTGGGGATTGACGGGCAGGGGTATGTACAGCGGAGCACGGTGCCCACAACGAACAACTTACCGGCGGAGCCCTGGCGGTGGTACGCCCCTCCACCGGACGGGCCCGATCCACCGCTCAAGCGCTCGGCGCTCTACGTTGACCCTCGAGGCCTGAACCTCAAGAGGACCGACACGCTTCCCGGGAAGCGGGACGAGACGCTGCTTCAGGATTATGAGAAGATAAAACACCTTCCGGTCATTGCCGACCCGTTCGACCAGCCGATTCTGTACTATGTCGCCAGCGCCAACGGGCGCACCAGCAACATGCTGTCCGAAGCAAGGAATGAGGACAACCTGTATTCAGGCGGGCCGCAGGAGAAGGGTCCGCCCTATTACTTTCACCAGGACAACCACGCGTTCACCGGCCATGCGGAACAGGGCCAGACCGACTACGACGGTGGCTGGAATTTCGGCAGCGGTGGGCATGCGATCTCCCGGGCGGGGGATCAGTTGAGCGCGGAGGACATCAAAGACGAGGCCAATCGCGATACTTTTGCCAGGTTCATACTGGATCGCAAGCAGTACCAGTCGTTGCAATTGGCTGAGACGAACCCAAGTGCGTCAACGCCGCTCAGACCTGTCAATCAGGATAGCTATCTGTTGATAAGCGCAGGTGCCGACGGGCGGTACGGAACAAACGACGACGTCACGAACTTCCCGACGAGCGTGGAGTAGCCCGGAGGGAAAGGCAATGAACGAAGGACTCCCGCTATGACCCTGTGCTGGAAAAGCCCAAGAACTCGCGCATTCACACTGGTTGAGCTGCTGGTTGTGATCTCGATCATCGCCCTGCTGGTCGCTGTCCTACTCCCCGCGGTATCCTCGGTTCGCAACCAGGCGAAGACGGTGCAGGTGCGGGCGCAGCTCACAACGCTGGGTCAAGGCCTGGAGGCTTATAGAACGGAGGACGTGTTCGGCGGAGCGTACCCACCGTCGGCCAGCGACAAGGGTAGTGACGCTGACGAGCGTCTTCTTATCGCCGATCCGCTGGGCGAAGATCCGTCCCAGGAGGTGATGATAAGCGGTGCCCATCTGCTGCTCTTCGCTATGCTCGGCGCCGATTTGCTTGGTCCGCCGGGGTTCATAGACTTCAACCATAACCGCAAATGGTCAGATGACACCCACGCCGGGAATGACGGGAGGTACGACGGAGCGTACAAGCTTGACAACGACACGCGCGAGGAGGTCAGACCCCGATATGGCAACGGGGGCTACGTCAGCGACAACATGCGCGAGAAGCATGTGCGAGCGCTGGGAGAGCTCGAGGACACGGGTGTAATAACGCAGTGGACGGCGCCTAATACTCCCGAAACGCGGAGGCTGCCCCTGTTTGTGGATCCGTGGGACAGGCCGATTCTCTACTACCGGGCCAACACGGGAGCTAAGATGATGATCGGAACGGCCGCCAAGCGGGGAATCTACTATCAGGACGACAACGCGCTGATTACCGGCTCAACTGACGTGGGGGAGTCGGGCATCGATTTCGGGTACGGCCCGTTGGACATATCCGGCGCTGCTGCCGGTGCGGTCTACCACAGGCTGTTGTGGACGGCCCAGCCAATCCCGACGGAGGACATGAACGACGGGAAGTATGACGATAGTTTCGCGCGGTTCATCTGGGACAAGTCAGTGAAGGCCCGACTAGAGCCTGTGCGGAAGGACTCCTACCTTCTGATAACCGCCGGGCCCGACGGCGTCTACGGCAGCCTCGACGACATAACGAACTGGTCGCGAGAGGCGGAGTAGATGTGCCCGAACGACGTCATCGTAAAACGCTGCTCACTGCGGGGATCTCCCGCTTTCACGCTCATCGAACTGCTCGCGGTCTTCGCGATCGTACTGATACTCATCAGTGCGATACTCGTCGGAGGCCCCAGGCTGATCGACAAGGCTCGGGCGAGAACGACTGAGTCCTTGCTGCGCGTCGTCGACAGTGCTGTTGATGAGTTCAGGCGGGAGCAGACCGAGAATCCGTCGATCGTCTCCGTGAAGCAGCACTCCGCCACGGGCAACTGGGTCAGTTACGAGCGACGCTATGGGAGGTACCCTCCGGACGAACTGGAGGTGTTCACAGCCCAGGGCCTGCCGGGGAGCGCGCAGTCATATTCCCTCGCGGTGGGCAAGGCGTCGGTGATCCCCGCGCCTGCGGAGGGCAACGGCGCATACGCGCCCATGAGGTTTTATACAGGCGGTGATTCCAAGCCCGAGCTGGAGCACAGAGACCTCGCCGCGATGATTCTCGCAATCGAGATGTTCAGCCCGAAGGCCGCAGTGATCCTTGACCACATCCCCGAATCACAGCGCTCGCCCGGTGTCTTAGATGAGACCGGCAAGCCCATCCAGTTCCTGGACAGGAATGGGGACGGGGAGTGGGCCGCCGACGTCGCTGCGGATCTCGATTTGCAGATTCGCTACATTGTGGACACCTGGGGCGTACCCCTAACCTATCTTGCACAACGCGACTACGATCCGGACGACCCGGATGCCACCAGATCCTCGAACCACGCTTCGTGGAACCAGGCGTCGACGGAGTTGATCAGGCTCAACGGTGGCCGGCCGATCATCATGTCCTACGGTCCCGATGGGCCGCGCCAACTTGTGCAGGACGTACAGCAAGACGCGACAGCCAATCTCGTCGGCGATTGGGCTGACCAGACCCCGGGCGTGCCCAGGATCGACAACACGTTCAACCAGGACAACATCTACGCGAATCCGGACCTGGCGGCTAAGCTTGTCGAGCGCGCCTCCCAGGAGTAAGGCCGTGTACCGCGAAGCCAACACCCGGCAAAGTGCAACAGAGTTATGCCTCAAGCGTCGAAACACGCTGGCGCCGCCCGAGGCTCGCCGCGGGCGTGGGGGGCGTGCGTTTACGTTGGTTGAGATGCTCGTGGTGATGGCGATAGTGGTCATCGCGCTTACGTTGGTGCTGCCGTCGGCGCAGAAGATGTGGGAACAGCGCAAGATAGCCGACGCGGAGAACACCATGCGCGGGCTGCTGATGACGGCACGCGCGAAATCGCTTAGTGCGAGCGGCCCCGAGGGCGGATTGTTGTTCTATATAGACGAAGACGGGGCGCAACAGGTAGTCTCCATCGAGCAGGACGAGCAGGGGCGTTGGAACTGTAAGAGCACCTGTTACGCCGAGCTCGGAGTAGACTGCGACAACTCCTGCGATTCTGCGTGGGAGGATGTCTTCCGCGTCACCGAGGACCGGATGCAGCGTTTTCCAAGGCCCATGCGTGCCGTCCCACGGTACGTGGTTGACAGCGCTGAGGGGAATACGCCCGAGGTGTTCAGCGATGCCGAGGTCGGCAACGAAGTGTTTGATCCGCCGGCCAGCAGCCAGGTCGACATCGATGAAGCGCAGCGGCACCGCAACTACTTCACAATGATCTACGCCAATGACGGGCGCCTGCTGGTCGGACGAGACGTGTTGATCCGCGACGACGACGGGGACGGGGACAAGCTCGGAGATCTGACGGGCCTGTCCGTAGGGTACAATTACGCCGCCGGCACGCCCAGCGTCAAGCAATACTACAGGCAGGACAACAGCAAGGACTTCATGGATCACCGGCAGCACCGGGCGGTGCCGTTCCTGGTCGTCGACCGGGACGACAGAGACGATGAGGGCAATCCGGTGGCGATCAACTTTCCCTCGATCGACGGGGTGCTGGTCTACGATGATTCCTTGCTTGCCGGTCTTGAAAGCGATCAGGACAAGAGGAATGTGCTGATGGAGCGGAGCCGGCCCTTTTACGTGAACCGAATGACCGGCGCCGTGATACGGGGGCCACGCGAGGAGATCGCACAGTGAATCGTGCCAAGCGGCTGGCGGATCACCATGCGCCGATGCCGGACGCTCGTCACAGCCCCGAGCGGTGCGACGGCGATCTGGCCGCCGGTTCACGGCGCAGGTCGGGCGGCGAGGCTGGACCCGCCAGGAGGTCCACGCGGCG
>JBHHXS010000183.1:0-7390 GCA_046757145.1 Phycisphaerae bacterium
GAGGTTTACAGTTCCGTTAAGCAGCATTCGCCCCGCAGAACGTTGGCGGCTACCGTCTTCGTGCTGTTGTCCGTCTCCGCGCTCGCTTTGGACATGAGCCTGCGGCGTTCGGCGAGGCCACTGTCCGGGAGGGTACAGCCGCCCGGCTGGACGATCTCATTCGAGTTCCCCAAAGGCTGGCTCCGGGGTTTAATCGCCAACCGTGGACCGGTCACCGTGATCGCCTTCTCTCAACCGGAAGGAACGAGACATTCCGCGACAATTGTCTTCTGGCGCTTGATGCACTGGGACGATAACGACCCGGACGCGATCGCATCGAACCTGCTGCGAGAACATGGAGGCGGCGAACCGCAGGCCAGCGGCGGGGTAGGCGCTCGTAAAAGCGACACAAAACTAGGGGCTGGAGAGGCCTGCGAGCGGGTCGATGCCCAACACAGCACCGTCGTGCGGGCAGCACTGTTCTCTGCCGGGGACGCCTATGCGGTATCACTCAACGTCGACAACGGTGTAATCGGCGAACACCTGTACAACCTCTTCGATCTTTCGTGCCGCTCGATCAGGATCGAAGGCCGCTGAGGCGCCTACCCCTATTCGACCGCTGCAGGCACGACGCAGAGCAGCGGACACCGGTCGCAGCTGCGTAACGCTTTGGGAGCCCGCTCCCAGACGTTAGAATCGGTGCCGATAGCGTAGCGGGCTGAGCTACAGACGTCTTGGAAGCCGCCGGCGTCTCGCTTGTGGGATCCGTACGATGCGCGTGTTCTACTCCAAGGATCACGCAACGCACACCAGTGCGAGGAGGGACGGCGTCTCTATAAACGAAGTTCTCGTGGTGATTGGGATCGTCGCGTTTCTGCTCGCCCTACTGGTACCGTCGTTGCACGAGGCGCGGGAGCGCTCGCGGCGCATCCATTGTGCCAACAACCTGCGTCAATGGGGTACAGCCCTGCAGTGCTATCTGGACGACTACAACGATTATCTTCCGACCGAAGGAACCTACCTAGGCAGTACGTCGCCTGACAGAGGCGTCAACAAGTCTGACACCTGGTATAACCAGTTGCCTCCCTATCTCGGAGCGCCGGCCTACAAAGAGGTGGAGCGCAACGGGAAGAAGATAGTCGACTTCCCCGCTATGCACGCTTGGATATGCCCGTCGAAGATGCTCACCCCGGCGTACAAGAGCGCGAGCGGCAAGAACCAGTTTCACTACGGGATGAACCAGGTGTTGGATGGGCTGGGTGACAGCCCGTATGGAAGCGATGATACTCCCGGGTTCTTCGACGGATACTACTACGGAACGAAGGAACGCCGTGGTGAACCCATCAACGCACGACTCTTCCCACGACCGATCAACACCGTGTTCATGTTTGACATATGCCCCAACTCACCCGCGGGGACCCCGCGCGACGTCGCAACCATGTACCAGCGCAGTAGATGGAGCGGGAGCACCCAGGGCAGGTTTCATGGGGACTACGCCAACATTCTGTACGTTGCAGGCAACGTGGGCCACTGCACGATCGACGATCTAGTGACACGGCGTGATCACATCCACGGCGAGGTGGTCTGGAACAGGCCGAGGTATTACTGGGGCTACACACCGCCTACGGAAGGCGCGGACGCCGGCGAACGCTGACCGGCTTCATCAGACGCACGCGGAAACGGAGGGCATGTTGTGTTACTTGGCATCCTGTCTGATAGTCACGGCCGACACCTGGTCGTTCGACGCGCGATCAAGCTACTCGACTCCCTTGGAGTAGGCCACTTGATCCATTGCGGCGATGTCGGCGGGATGGAGGTCTTCGACGAGATGGTAGGACGAGAATGCACGTTCGTGTGGGGCAACACGGACCAGCCTTGCCCGTCCTTGGAAGCGTACCTCGACGGCGTCGGGATACGTGTGCCGGACGGTGTTCCGAAGTTACTCGAATTCGATGGCAAGCGGCTGGCTGTCTTTCACGGACATGAGCGGGAGTTCAGCAGCGCCCCCTACGCACTTGACGTGGATTACATCCTCCACGGGCATAGTCATCAAGCCCGCGACGACTCACTGAACGGCACGCGCCTGATCAACCCCGGTGCTCTGCACCGAGCCAACCCAAAGACGGTAGCCACCCTCGACACCCGGACGGACGAACTGGCTTTCCACCGGATCCTACAGGCGTAGGGACGAAGGATCCCGGGTAGGCCCGTACCGGCACTCGAACACTTGCGCGGATCGGAGCTGCGGGGCATCCGCGTACGGCGACAGACCGAACGTCTCGGCAATGACGTCTACAGGTGCAATCCAGTAGCCGCGCTCCTTGTTATCCGGATCGAGCACAAACAGGACGCGCGCGTTAACAACGCCACGCGATGCACAGATGTCCTCAACCCAGCGAGTTAATGTGTCGACGTCCCTGGGGATAGGCAGCGCAGGGATACCTGTCTCCAGTGCAATGTATTCGTGGAAGTTGCTCAGGAGGATCAGGTCGCGTCCGGCATGGTCGTTGAGCCAATCGTACAGCCGGGCCGAGCCGGGCTCAAAGCAGCGCCCCCATCGACCGTACGGTGTGATGGTGCGCCCCTGTGCGACCGCACGTTGGTATGGGCCGGCCCATTCACGCTGAACCAACCACGAGCACGCAACGATGAGCACCATACACGTTGCTGCACGCACCACGCGCGACGACACGAGCGACAAGGGGGCCACAAACAGCACGAAGTATAGTGGTCTTACGGGCAGGTAGTATCGTGCCAGGCCGACGTAGTCATGCTTATCACCGAACACCGCTGTCACAAAGATTAGAGTAGCCACCAGCAAGCCGACCACTAACGCGCTTAGGCGGACGCCAGGGACGCCGCAGAAGCGCGCCACCGCATGACGGGCGCGCCGAACGGTGAGGGCTCCAGTAAGCAGAGCTGCAGGCCACAGGCAGTACACCCAATGGGTGAACCTGTGATAGTCGTAAAAGCCAAGATCGGTGAACTTCCACCATGCCCGCCCGAAGAGCTGCGGTGAGAGTCTCAGGCCGATTGTGTGGCCCAGATTGAGTCGGGCCTGTGTTGAGCCGGTGCCCAGAACGCTATTGATCACGAGCAAGGCAGCAATGGGGAGAGCGGCGCAGGCGGCAAAGAGCATCACGTCACGCCCCGAGACTCGCGGAGTCGGCCTAGGCGGGAACGCCAGCGCTCGACCAGCGTAGTCGGACATTCCACGCGTGTCGAAGCAGCAGGAACGTGTACCGCGTACGGGGGCTCGCTCCTTAAGCGTACTACGATCCGCCCCTGGGGCCAGTGCACCTCGCCTCCACTCGATCAGCAGATGAACCCCGATGGCGATCGGAACAAAGATGGCGGCATAGCGGAGCCAGAACAGCGCGCCCGCGGCAAATCCCGACAACGCCATCATTACGGTCCTCGGACCCGGAGCGCACCCCGCCACTATCTGACCCTCGTGATCGCAGATAGGAGAATACCGTCGGTAGCCCAGTGCATGTACGGCGCACAGGAGGACGAACGGCAGCATGGCGACGAGCAGCACGTCGGTCGACACGTCGAGCAGAAGCTCAAGCCTGAACGCGCATCCGGCGGCTACGGCAGATAACAGGGTACCGGTGATGCCCCGTGGCACACAGGATTTGATCCACAGGAACCAGCCGACAAAGCCCAGCGCGCAGGCGGCTACGTTGATCCACTGGCACGCTTGCACGGCATCCAACCCCAGCGCGATACGTACGCCGCACACAAGCAGCGGGTATCCCATAGGCCATTGCGTTAAGAAACCCCAATCGTACTCCCAGTCCCACGGCTGAAGCGGCGCCACGGGCTGCAGGGAGGTAAGCCCCAATCCGTGGTATAGACGGTCAGCGGCCAAAAGGATGTAGCAATAATCGGATTGGACAAGCGGGGGTATGCCCTGACGTCCAGGCAGCGTGGCCAGCAGACTGACGCACGCGACCGTTCCTGCTGCGATCATCACCCAGCGCAGACCACGGCGCCGCGTGCCAATGCCCGGCGACGGCGTGCGTCGTGTTCCGGACACAGCCTCTAGATCGTGTTGCCATTGGAGCGGGCTATCCATGTGTGCTCCCGGTGACGGCGAAGCCGCATTTCCTCGCCGTTCCCTGGTGTCTCCGCGCCGGTGCGTTATCGGTCCGATCGGCCGATATCGCCGCCGGGTTGAGGTGCTCGATAGGCCCGGGCGATTCACTTCAAGACGCTACGGCGGCGTTCCGACATTAATCGTGAGTTATTGGAACCACGCATTGAAGCTCACCATCGTCATTCCGGCTCTAGACGAAGAGAAAGCGATCGGACAGACGATCGAACGCTGCCTCGCTGCCCGCCGAACGATCATCGCCGAATCCCCGGTCGACGACGTCGAGATCATCGTGGTAGACGACGGCTCCACCGATCGAACCTCTGAGGTAGCAAGGAGATATGGCAAGATCAGGCTTATCAACTTCGAGCACAACCGCGGGTATGGAGCGGCCATCAAGAGGGGGTTTGACGTGGGAACCGGGGAACTCGTGGGCTTTATGGATGCAGACGGCACGTGTAACCCCGTCTTCTTCGCGACGCTGTGTACGGCCCTCGTCGAGGACCGGGCGTCGGTTGCCGTAGGCTCCCGAATGGGGCCCGACAGTCGCATGCCTGGCACTCGCAGGGTGGGGAACCGCATCTACGCGTTGATCCTCAGCATATTGAGCAATCAAGTTGTAACAGACGCCGCCAGCGGTATGCGCGTCGTTCGGCGCGACGCCCTTGGGAGTCTCTATCCGCTCCCCGATGGGCTGCACTTCACTCCGGCTATGACTACACGCGCGCTGATGGACGGGCAGCTGAGGATAGTAGAACGCCCGATGAGTTACGATGAGCGCGTTGGCGAGTCGAAGCTTCATGTGCTTCGCGACGGCGTTATATTCCTGCGCACGATCCTCGAAATGACACTAGTATGGCGACCCGCCAGGCTGTTTTTCATGGCGGCATTAGTCGGATTCGCCGCGACGTTGGCTCTGGCTGCTCATCCGATTGAGACGTGGTTGACGTTCGGTCGCTTGGATCGCGGTCTAATACATCGCCTGCTCTTCTGCTCGGTTCTTGGCACGGGCAGTGCCGCGCTGTTGGGCGCGGGCGTACTGTCGCACAACATCTGTCGACTTCTGGACCGCCGCCACACCCCGACCAGCTTCTGGGTCGCAGCGTTCGACCGAGTGTTCACGTACAAGGGTCTGTTTGTCGCGGCTGTTATTGCCACCGCTGGGCTGGCGTGGCTTGTGGGCCCCGGAGCGTGGAGTTGGCTCACCGGAGGACACGTCGACGTCGTGTGGCCACGCGTAGTCCTTGCCGCATTGATCGTGTTCGTTCTGGCCCAGATGTCGATCACCGCATTGCTCGCCGGCGTATTGCGTTTCCACGTACTCCGCCGCTCGTCGGGCGGCGATGCGCGTATCGCAGAACAGGCCAGCGCTTCCACCAAATCCGTCGGCACATCACTTCCCGCGCCATCGCCCGTTGGTAGATCCCAGCCTGAGATAAGCCTTACTACGTAACCAGTCGCCATGGCATAAAGTTCCACTGAGCGGCACCGCGTGCTGATTATTGGACAATTGGATCGCTCGTGACTAAGGTAAGAGCGGCCGGAACATCAGTCCCCGGATTCCGCGGGGGCATGCCCAGAGACCCATAGTGCGTGCTAGGGATTGTCGCAGGTGCGCGGGATGAAACCCGCGCGCGGGCGGCGTTGCACGTCGTGTACTGCGGTGTAACGCGACTGGAATAACAGCGTGAATGGAGAGGTTCTATGGGGGGAACGAGTAATGGTCGTGGTATTGCCACCTCGCCCGGTATATCGCGTACTCTCGACGATCGAGCGCTCTTTGAGGTGGTAGTTTTACCGCATCTCGACTCGGTCTACCGTCTTGCTCGAGCCCTGTGCCGAGACGAGCCCGACGCTGAGGATCTGGTACAGGAGACGTTCCGCCGGGCACTGAAGGGGTTCGCGGGATTCGAGCTGCGGGCCTACGGTGCTCGGCCTTGGCTCTTGCGAATCCTGCACAACGTGTTCTACACGACGATGGACAGGCGGCGGCGCGGCCCGAGGCGACATACGGAAGTGGATCTCGAAGGCATCGAGGACAAATCGTGTCGCAGGAACGGCAACTCGGTCTCTTCCGTCGACGCGATTGACTGGGATCACTTTGACGAGGAGCTGAAGCTAGAGGTCAATCGGCTCCAAACTGAGTATCGTGCGGCGCTTCTGCTGTGGGCCATAGAGGGGCTGAGTTATCGGGAAATCGCAGAGATATGCGATTGTCCGGTTGGAACGGTGATGAGTCGGTTGTATCGCGCCCGGCAGATTCTGGGTTGTAGGTTGCACTCGTACGCACGGGAGCGGCGGGTGCCCAGACAAAGGCTCCGCGCGTGAAGTGCGATCAGTTTCACATAGCCGCCCATGCGTTCGTTATGGGAGAACTTGACGCCGCACTGGACCTGGAGGCCGCAGTCCACGTGGACCAATGTGCGCACTGCGCTCGCAATGCCAAGGCAGTGCGGTGGTTCAAGTTGTTACTAAGGCGCGCGTGGGAAGGGGAATTGGAGGCGCCACCCCACCTGCGTGAACGCATCCACGTGTCCCTCGGCCTCAATGAGGCCACGCTGCGGGCCGACGTAGCGTTGTACGGGGTGGCCCACGGAAGGAACTCTCGCCGGCACAAGTACGCGGCTTTGCTGGGCGTTGCCGCGGCTTTGGCAGCGGCTACCGGGCTGTGGAGGTGGACTTCAGACGCCGGCGGCGGTGGAGGGCGACCCGGAACAGTCGCGCGGATCGTCACCGACGTTCGCGAACAGCATCGGAGTTGTATCAGGCTGCGCGGCGCCGGCCATCACGATCAGTCCCTGTCGCGCGATCTGGAGACGATCGCTGTGCGCCTGAGTGAGCGTCTGGGGCTCGCGGTGCTTGCTCCAGACCTTTCTGCGGACGGTTTTTCGCTGCTGGGCGCGGACGCATGTGGCATTCTCGGACGTCGAGGCGCTCACGTGCTGTACAGCGCGGCTGACGACGGCGTGGATCTGTCCGTCTATACCGTTGAGCGCCTGGCAGCCATTGAACCCGATTCGCAGCGCCAGGAAGGACATAGCGGCTTTCTTGTTGACACCGACGGCCCGGAAACGGTCGTCGCCTGGAATGAAAGCCGCCAAACCTACATATCATGCGGGCGGATCCCAAGGCTTCGCATGATCCAAATCATGCGTCACGTACGGCTAGCTGCAGCATCTACCGCTGCGCGTCCACTGCTGGCAATGGTCGGTAAAGCGGCGCGCTAGCCCTCATATTGCGGTACTTTCACCCGTAGACCGGCTAAGGCTGTATTGGGTTGACACTGTCGTTCCATGGAGACCCGCACCCGGT
>JBHHXS010000184.1:0-7366 GCA_046757145.1 Phycisphaerae bacterium
ACGGCCGAAGGCGTCTCGTCCCAGCGGGGATCTACTGTTGTGATCGGAGCGTCCTGGGCTACATCCCGCCCAAAGGATACTTCGACCTTAAGGAACAGTTGGTCCCCGCGCTGCGCAAGGCCGGACTTCGAGTCGGTGCCGTGCTCCTCCCGGGGCAGACTTGCGAGGTCCTCAATTGGCCGACCTATATGCGGCTGCTCTCCGACGCCCTTTCCAGGGAGCAAATCGCTACCGAGGGATACGTACAGCTCGCCCCCGGCATATGGTCGGGAGAGGACGTTAGAATAACGCCGCATGCGCGCATTGTAGGCCCGGCACTTCTAGGCCACCGGTGCACGATTGAAGACGGTGCCACCATCGTTGGGCCGGCTGTGCTCGGCGAGGGGTGTCACGTCGCGGAAGGGGCATGGGTGATCCGTACGGCGGCATCGGCCGGTGCATCCATCGGAAGGAACGCCTGCGTGAGCGATGCGATAGTACCAGCTGGACAACCCGGGCTGCGGCCTTCTTCAACAATAGGAGAGCGCGAGACTCTGCCGGCAGGAACAAGGGCGTCTGATGTACAAGCGACTCCTGCGTTCAAGAAGCTCATGGTCCGCATGCCCATTCCGATTCTCATGTTTGGGGCGTTCGTCTGGGCCTTTTCCCATATTATAGAACGACTTTGGCAGGTATGGCAGAGCAACCCGGACTACAGCGTCGGACAGCTGGTCCCACTGGCGGCGCTATACATGATATGGATGAACCGGAGCAGACTGAACGGGGTGACACTACAACCGTCGATGGGTGGGGTAGCGGCGTTGGCATGCGGCGTGGCGGTCTGCACCATCGGCGCATACTTCCTCTACTTCTCGCTCGAGGGCGTCGGCATGGTTGTGTGTGCCAACGCCATCGTCTGGGCACTTGTAGGGTGGGGGGGGTATAAGAGGCTTGGCGCTCCCCTGCTCTTCCTGTTTCTTATGCTGCCGTTGCCGGGGCAGGTACACAACGCGGTGATGCTCCCTCTGCAGAGTTTTTGTGCGCGAGTGTCGGCTACCGTACTCGAAACTGCGGGGGTCCCTGTAGTCCGATACGGTCACATACTAGAGGTGGCAGGACGCCAGACCGCGGTGGCCGAGGCGTGCAACGGCCTGCGAATGGCAATGGCGTTCCTTATCGTCACCGCGGTGGTGGCTTACGTAATCAACCGACCACTATGGCAGAAGATCATCGTTGTGTTCTCGAGCATCCCCATCGCCCTGGGTTGTAACGTCGCGCGGATAGTGGCGATGGCTTATTCATATGGGGCGGGATACGAGTGGCTCGTGGAAGGTCCCCTGCACACAGGCACAGGCCTCTTGATGATGCCGCTGGCGCTTGCTCTCGTTATGCTGGAGCTTGCCGTGCTGTCGAACCTCACGACCCCTGCTGCTTGGGACAAGGACTCCCGCTCGGTTGCTGCTATACCAGTGGCCTCTGGCACATGATTATCCTGGAGCAGGCATGAACCTGCAGTCGCGGAAAACGGTTGTGATCGGTGCGGCCTTCATAACGTTGCTGTGCGTGGGCACGTTGCTGCGCTGGGTCCGCATCTCCCGGGCGAAGGAGGCGTTTGTCTACACTCCACTGGCCGAACCGCTTACCGAACTGGCCGGGGAAATCGGACCATACAAGTTCGTCCGCGATGTCCCTCTCACCGCCGATATACTCAACGCTGCAAAGGTCGATCAATTCGTGCAGCGAGACTACGTCAATCCGGCAACAGGCAGGCACATGCTCCTCTATGTGGGGTATTGGGGACGCGAGAACCAGGGCACCGGACATGGTCCGGAGGTATGCTATCCGGCCGTGGGATGGACGGCGGACGCCCCTGTCGCGCTGCGCACCCTGAGTTTCCGCCCGCCGGACGCCTCAGTGCCGACCGTAATGGCACTTCACCGATTCGTGCGCGCTGAGCCCGAAGGACTGGAAATGCGTGCGGTCGGGTTTCTCGCTGTCGTCAGTGGAGAATTCAAGTCCTCTTCCCGAGGTGTTTTCTGGCATAGCCCAGGCAGGCTGCTTGGCGGAGGGCATTACTTGACCCAGGTACAGGTATCGTGCACCACATCCTCTGAGACCTGGGAGCAACAAGAGTCTGATATCGTAGCCTTCATGGAGGCGCTCCTGCCGAGCCTTGTGCAGTGTCTGCCATACCACGATGGACAGGCAATGTAGACTGTTTTTTCGGACGGCCAACACCACTTATGTCAACGGCGAATCAAATCGTATTGGCTGATGGCCCATATACCGCAGGGCTTGTACCTTCTGAGCGCGCGGACAATCGAGAGTCGTTGATCGTCATCCTGAGGTGCCGTTGGCGGACAATGCTGGTGGCATCCGAGCTGACCATGGCCGTCGGGCTCGGTGCCGTGTTGGCCTTTGTCCACCCCCAGTACCAGGTGCGTGCCACGATCCATGTTGCCCCGGTTGTCCGGCCGATCCTCTTTCAGGACTATGATACCGACATATCTCGCCAGTACAGACAGTTCTTGGCGACCATTTCGCTGAACATGGTGGGCCCCGAGGTCATGGCCGAAACCCTTGCGTCTCCCGAGGTGCGCGCC
Source organism: Phycisphaerae bacterium (assembly GCA_046757145.1). Lineage (GTDB taxonomy): Bacteria > Planctomycetota > Phycisphaerae > UBA1845 > UBA1845. The sequence goes on from JBHHXS010000184.1 coordinate 2,583, forward strand.
CTGCCGATCGTCCGCGCTGCTCATGACGCCTACTCAGAGCTGGTGAACGCCATTGAGGTGAAGCAGATCGAGGGTACGGAGCTCCTGTCGGTGTCGATGACAGGGGACGGCCCGCAAGATATGGCGATCTTGGTTAATACGCTTCTTGAAAACTACCTGCGGCGTCGGGAAGAACAGCGCCGGGAATGGGATGACAAGATAGTCGGCTCGCTGCAGCGCGAGGCAACGGAGCTCCAGACCAAGCTGAAGTCCCGCCAGGAGCAGATGCGGCAGGCAGCGACACAGTACGGCTTGACCTTGGGCGGCGACGAACCAGGCTCCGTCCTTACCACTTTGCTGGCCGAGCTTCAGCAGCTTCTCACCCAGGCAAAAACGGATCACGCCCGCGCCGCGGCGGAGCTCGCCGCAATGCAGGCCGAAGGTGGGGTAGAAGGGGCAATAAGCACGGACCCCGCAGCGTTTGAGGCTTACCTTGCGCAGGATCCTCTGCTGCAAACACTCAGGAGCGAGAGGAGGTCGTTGGAGCTAGCGTCCCTGACCGACCGGCGGGCGGGTCGCGGCCGCGACCACCCCGAGGTACGCTCGCGCCCGGCGCTTATCAACGACCTCCAGAATCGCATAAAGGAAAGGACGCAAGAGCTGCGTGAAGTGTACGCCGCTAGCATCGTCCGCCAACGCCAGTTTCAGCTCCTCGACGCCAAAACGACTGCCGAGTTCCTGGACGCGGAAGCCGCCAAGGTGCAGCAAAGATTGATCAACGAACGGGCGGCGGTAGGGGGACAGAAGTTCGTCCTGGAAGACCTCGCCCACGAGCGCGCGCAGCTTGAGGCGGACCTCACCAGGGTAAGGCAGAAAGTGTGGAACATCGAGCTGGAGCGGAATCGCACCGCCCGCATTTCCATCGCCTCGCGCGCACACGCGCCGGAGAAGCCCAACATCGACAAAAGGCCTAAATACAGTGCGGCGGCGATCATGCTCAGCCTTCTGATGGGAGCGGGCGTTGCCGTGCTTAGACACAATTCCGATACAAGATTCCGCGACCCCCTGGACGTAACCGCGAGGCTGGGAGTACGCGTGCTCGGGAGCATTCAACACATTCCAGAGCGTGCGGCTCTGGAGAACTGCAACGACGCCCGGATCGTAGAACCCATAAGGGGCATCTCGACCACTCTGTTGGCTTCAGCCGACGTTAAGTCCTGCAACACGAGACTTATCACAAGTCCGACCGCACAGAACGGCAAATCCTCGATGGCGCTTAACCTCGCCAGAAGTCTAGCGTCAACAGGACGGCGCGTCCTACTGGTCGATGCCGATAACAGCGGCCGGGGAACCACCGTACGCCTGGGTTGGGGCAAACGCTCCGGCTTGAGGGAACTGCTTGAAGGACACTGCCTACCGGACGACGTGATCTGCGCCGCGGACCCGGGGACTCTTCACATTCTCCCAGCGGGCCAGTTCAGCAGCGAGTTCGGTGCCTTGCTAGCCGCCCGCCAGTCACAGGACACCTTGCGATCGCTGTTTGCGGGGTATGACGAGGTCGTCCTCGATTCCGGCCCCGTGCTTGCCAGCAGCAATACCATCATGCTAGCCACCTTGGTTGACGAGATCATCCTTGTTCTGCGAGCGGGGCACTCAAGGACAGGCGAGGCACGCGCCGCTCAGCAGCAGCTTGCGGGAGTAGGGGGACGCGTTGTCGGAGTGATCCTCAACGGCGTCGACGAGAGAAAGGCAAGCTACAGCTACGGCTATAGCTACGCTCGTACACCGGCTTCCAACAACGGGAATGCATGAATGACTGTGTTGATACACTTCGACGCCGATCACGTGCGTGACGCATTGTCGCGTCCCGAGTCCGTGCGGGCTGACCGCTGCTTGGCCGCCTCCAGCCCGTTTGAGTGGTACTGCCGGTGGGCGAGCCAGCGAACAGGCCCAACATTCGTCCTCCTACCTGAGGACCTGAAGGATCGGCACGAACAGGTCGTCTTGCATCTGCAGGACGCGGCCCCTCTGTGGTACACAGACGACGCCCCGTTGTCCCTTCCCGAGATCCGACCGAAAGAGCAGGTCTGGCTCCTTAACGGTGACCACTTTCCTTTAATCAATTGGCAAGAAGCCACGTCCGTCGCGCGACGTGAGAATTCCGATATTACAGTGTTCGGTCCACCCGAGGCAGCGGATACCGCCCGATACTTCGAAACGGTAGCTGTAGACGACTCTGGAGCGGTGCTGCGTTTTAGCAGACAGTACTGTGATTCACCCGGCTTCGCTTACGCCTGGATGGGCTCGGCGTCGTTCTTAGCTACGACAAACGAGCACGCCCGGGCGGTGATGAACCATATCCTACACTGGGGCTGGGGGCCGGACAGCATCGGCGCGTTGACCAGGCGGTTTACGATTCGCTGGTCAACGGACACCTGCGTAGCATCCCATTACGAGGCTATGTCTACTCCCCTGAAAGAGGACGGCACTCCGGACTCACCGGCAACCGTTGCTACGGGGCGACCCGGCGGCACCGCCGAGACTCGAGTCGGCGCCACAGTTGTACACTCGCTGCCCATGTGGGGTTCAGCCACGCCGATCGAGCCGGACGTCGCTGACGGTTCCGAACATTCGCCTGACGGCGGACACGCAGTGTCGCCGGCGGAGTCTGAGCCCGACAGCTGCGACGACCGGCAACCGGACCGCACCCGCCCCGGGCCGAGCCCCAGCCAGCCGGAGGCCCAGGCCGCTGATTACTCCCTGGTCGACGACATCGACTTCGCCAGTATTCCCGACCCAGGTCGTGCCTACCTCGTGGCTAAACGCGCCATGGACTTCGTGCTGGCCGGCGCCGGGCTCATCGTTCTTTCGCCCGTGCTTGCCATTGCTGCCTTGATCGTGAAGCTCACCTCTCCCGGCCCTGTGTTCTACGGTGACAAACGGCAAGGAGCGGGTGGACGCGAGTTCCTCTGCTGGAAGTTCCGTACGATGTTTCATGGAGCCGAGACGCTGCAGGGCGAGCTCCGCAATTGCAATGAGGTGGACGGACCACAGTTCAAGATCACACATGACCCGCGCCTCACCAGGATTGGCGCGTTCTATAGACGCTACAACATAGACGAACTGCCCCAGATGATAAACGTACTGCTAGGTCAGATGAGCTTCGTGGGGCCCCGTCCATCTCCCGACCAGGAGAACCAGATCTGCCCCGGTTGGAGGCGGACACGCCTGTCGATGAAGCCGGGGATCACAGGCCTCTGGCAGATCATGCGTATGCGCGGCGCTTCCGATTCGGACTTTCAGCAGTGGATCTACTACGATATTGAGTACGCGCGGCACAGATCACTGTGGCTCGACACTCAGATCCTGCTCCATACACCCTTCGTCATGTTTGCTCCAAAACTGCTCCACCGTTTTGCATCTTCCCTTCGACGTCGCGGGATCTGTGAACACGCGGAAGGACTTGGAGGACGGCAGGGCACGGACTCTCAAAGGGGATCGGCGGTCCACCCTGCTCAGCGGGTCGGCCAGCGATGAGAGGTACTGCCGGCTACCCCTAGTCCCACTTTCGCCGGAGGCTGAATCATGGGAGCTGCTCGACGGCGCAGATCTTCTCGCGGTGCCCGCCTACGCTGGGGGATTGGTGCGGCCGTTGCGGTTCTGGCGGCGACGGCGGGCTATGCACTGTATACCCATCAGAAAGCCCGCAACACCCAGAGACTCCTCCACGACGCTCAGGCGTACCAGGAGCAGGAGGACTGGGCGAACGCCGCCATCGCTTACCGCCAGTATCTCCGACGCAGGCCCGACGATCGCGATGCGTTGCCCGCATATGGCGACGTCCTGTACCGGCAACTCGACGCCTCTCCACAGAGCGCTGCCGACGCCGTCGGTGTCTTCCGCAAGCTCCTCGATGCCGACCCCAGCAACATCGAGGCAATCAGCAAACTGGCCTCTATTTGGCTGGCCTTTGGCAGGTTCTCGGAAGCTGAAGACTTATCAAGGCGTTGGGTCGAGTTGGCTCCCCAGTCGCTTGAAGCCGCCATGGCACGAGCCAGAGCCCTCTACGGGCGCGGTAAGCACGAGGAAGCGGTCGACGCACTGCAACAGGCCCTTCTGCGCATGCCGAAGGAGGGACGTCTTTTTCCGCCTTTAATCCGATTGTTGGCTGTCGAGCTCCAAAAGCCTGAAGAGGCTTTGACGTGGGCAGATCGAGCGATACAGGCGGCTCCGGAACTCGCCGAGGTGCAGATGGCCGTCTTTGCACTGCACCAACAGCGGGGAGACTACGACACAGCGGAACGTCACCTCCTGCGCGCGATGGAGCTGGCACCGGAGTCAGCGGACACCATTACCGCCGGCGGAGCGTTCTTCACATCGCGCGGCGAGCTTGACCGAGCCGCCGACGTGTTTGAACGCGGAGCAAAGCTGTTCCCCGCAGACCATCGGCTCCTTGTGGCACGGAGGGTTTGGGCGATAAGGAAGAACGATCCTTCAGAAATGGCTCGCGTGGCTGCCGATCTGACCGCGTACGCCGCAGCGAACGACCCATCACTGCTAGCCCAGGCTGCCGATCTTCTACTCCGTGCGCGCCACGACGATGGTTTGAACGAGTGCATCGCTGCTCTGCATGCCGCCAGCGAAGCGAACGAGGAATTGGCTGGTTGGCATCACGCGCTGAAAGGAATGAGGGCGCTACTGAATCACCGGCCCACAACAGCCGTCATCCACTTGGACGACGCCGAGCGCCTACTGCCCGCTAGCGCCGCTATCAAGACGTTGTTGGCCCGGGCCTTTGCCGAGGT
>JBHHXS010000185.1:0-7304 GCA_046757145.1 Phycisphaerae bacterium
GTGCAGCAACAACTTACGCAGTCTAAACAGATATCGTGCCACCGCTGGGTCAACCTGTTTGTTCGGAGTAGGGCGGAGTAGGTTTGGGTGATAGCCCGTCCGGCATAAGCTTCCTTGACTGTCCTTCCCGCCTCCAACAGTCTGCTGATGAGCGACTTCGTTCCGGAGGATGCACAAAGAGTACTGGGAGGAGTATACAGCTAAAGCTTCGTTTGTGCGAGTGGGATTCTACTTACGAGCCGTTCGACTGCGGACACTACCATTGTCGAGGTCAGTTCTTCCATACACTGGTGGTTATTCGGACACTGTGACAGGCGTCTAAGATAGCACGGGGCGCAGTCGAGTTCGAGACTAAGCACGTCATCCAGGCGTCGGTACGGTCCGGTACGCCTTGGGTTGGTTGGTCCCACCAGGCACACGAGTGGCCGTTGTAGTGCTACGGCAAGGTGCATCGCCGCTGAGTCGTGGCAGAGCACGACGTCCGCCAGCCGAATCACGGTGGCCAGGCGGCACAGGTCGGTCCGCCCGGCAAGGTTGATCGGTGAAGAGGTGCAGGCGGCTGTAATCCTCTCGCATAATGGGATGTCCTCCGCGGCGCCGAGCAGGAGGCAGCGCACTTGTCCTCGCTGGTGTAGCGCGTCGATGGTTTCGCTAAAGCGCAGCGGCCCCCAGACCTTCGTCTCCCAGCGAGCACCGGGGGCGATGGCTACAACGCGGGAGCCGTCATTCACTCCCATGTCGCGGAGCCAGTGCACGGTGTCATCTCGCAGGGAGTGCGGCAGGGCGAGATTGAACTCCACGGGACACTCTTCGAAGTCCAACAGCGAAGCTACGGAGTAATTGCGGTCAACGGCGTGCATGTCCGGTTCGTGTACCGGGAGGTAGTGGGAATAGAACATCCAGGCGCCTTCGCGTGCAGAGCGGAAGCCGATGCGTACGGCGGCTCGGGTGACCAGCGCAAGGAAGCCGGTCCGAAACAGGCCTTGGAGGTCGATGACCAGGTCGTATTCTCTGTGGCGTAGATGTCGGGTGAAGCGCAGGAAGTCCGCTGCGACGCGTGCACTTCCCGCCATGCGGCCGAAGCGCCGCCGGTCGAACAGAACGACGTCGTTGAGCTCAGGATGCCCCTGGAGCAGAGGGGCGTAGGTGGAGGCGACCAGCCAGTCGATAACGGAATGGGGAAAGCGTACGCGAAGTCCGTGCAAGACGGGCAGCGCGTGCACGATATCCCCCAGTGAACTAGGTTTTATGAGGAGGATGCGTTCGAAAGAGCGCCGCAGGGGCTGCGAGCCAGTGTACAGAGAGCGACCCACGCGGTGTGATCCTATCCCCGAAGCGAGACCCAACGGTCGGCCCCCACCAGTATCTGGTTGGGGCGGAACCGCGCCTTGTACGCCATCGTGTTACTCTGCGCAACGTAGAAGCCTAGATAATAGTATGGAAGCTGGTGCTCGCGGCAATAGTCTATCTCGCTGAGGATTGAGTAAGTTCCCAGGCTCCGGGCGCGGTAGTCCGGGTCGAAGTACATATAGACGCTGCTGAGACCTTCGGGGCACTTGTCCACGACGCTCACCCCGACGAGGCGTTCCCCCAGCAAGTACTGGAATTCGAGCGTATGGGTAGGCGAGTCGTAGAGGAAGTCGTGGAACGCCTGATAGGACCGGCTCATTGTGTCATCGTGCTGACCGTCGAGATAGCGTCGGTACATCGCGTACTTCAGGGCGCTGGGGAGAGGCTCACCAATGTCGATGCGCACGTCGGCGTTGCGGCGCGACACGCGGCGCATCGACTTCGAGGGTGCGAACTCCCGGACGAGCACGCGCAGTTGCCTACATTCCTGACAACCCTTGCAGCGTGGTCTAAAAAGGATGTGGCCGCTGCGGCGAAAGCCGCGGGCCAGTAGGCACTCGTAAGACGCTCCATCCAACTGGGTCGCGGAGTAGGCTTCGTTTCGCGAACTTCTGGCGGGAAGGTAGGGGCACGGGGCCTCTGGTGTTACGTTGCGCAGGGTGTCGTAATCGGCTTGAGGCGATGAGATCAACTCATTGTTGGAAGTGGGATCGCTCATGGGTGTTCGGGAGATTGTAGGGTGGCTAAGAGCTCACGGGCAACAGCAGGCCTGGGGAAAGCTGCTCCACAATCCAGACCCCAAGGGGAGGCAGGAAGACTCCGGGAAGCAGGTTGGCTACGGGGATTCGCTTTATTTCGAGGATCATGAGCGCCGTGGCCAAGAGCACAACGCCCCCAACCGCGGTCATCAGCCCGACCGAGAGCTCATCCAGCGGTTCCGCCACCAGGTGGGCGAGGATGGACAGCCCGCCTTGGAAGACCAGGACGGTTATGATGCTGGCGAACACCCCCCACCCGAGCGATGAGGCCAACGCAAGCGAACAGAACCCGTCCAGCGTTGCCTTTATATAGAGGTATCCGGGATCACCATGGGCGCCGTTCTCGAGGCATCCCACCAGTGTGAGGGGCCCCACGCAGAATATCACGCTGGCGGTGAGGAACCCCTCGGCGAAGCCCCGGCCGTCCATCCCCGAGAAGCGTGCATGAATCCAGACCCCGAGCGACTCTATGCGCTCGTGTAGGCGCAAGGCCGTCCCCAGCAGCGCACCAATGAGCAGCGAACCGATCATTACGAGAGCAAGCCGTGCCCCGTAAGCATGTGCGTCCTTCACCAATGGGCCGAACTTCGCAATGAGCTTGTCCATGCGGATGACCGCACCGTCGATACCCAGCGTGATTGTCACCAGTCCCAGTGCGTTGAGCACGATGTTGCGATACCGCTCCGGAAGTCTGGCGGACGCTGACAGACCCAGCAGGCTTCCAATCGCGACGGTGACGGCGTTGACGATAGTCCCGTTGAGGATCAACCACACCTGCCGGACTCCGTTCCAAGGGCGCCGGGGCGAAGGCGGTTTCGTGTGGCCTGAGCGCACATTGCGCTTCGCGTTGCGGTGCGGGGAAGCAGCCTGCGGCTCGTCCGGCCCAGCGGGATGAATGTTCCCTGGGTATTCACGCGGCTAACTGTGGGATACGCTTCGCATTCTGTCAAATGCGTTGCCGTCTGCGGCTGCGGGTGAGGGCCGGGGCGGAATCGGTGAGCCCGCCTCCAATGCAGCGGGATCGCCAATCTACACCGGAAACACCCATGACGCCAAAGTGATCGGTCCGTTCGCTCGCGTTCGCGGCTATGATTGGGCAAGCACGTTACGCCGCAAGTGTCGCGGGGCGTGTGCCATGAAGGGCGCTTGTCTCGGGCAAGCCGGCTTGACGGGGGCGACTTGCTCGGCAGGCCGCCGGCTGATATACGTTGTCGGCGCACGTGGAGGCGAGTTAACGGCATGAGAGAGGTAGTCGTTGCGGTATGGTGTACAGCAGGCGTAGTGCTGGCTGCAGGCGGCGGTGCACACGCCTCGGTTAATCAAACCCCGAACAGGCAAGTTGTTCCCGAAAATGCTTCCGAGGACCACTTGGTGCAGAAGATCAGGCGCCTCGGCGAAGTCGCCCGGGGGGACGTATCCACGGCGGTCCAAGCGAACCGAGCGGTTGCTGCTGAGGAGCTGCTGCTCTCTTATGTGGACGCATTGCTCAAGCGGTATCCGAACAGCGCGTTCAAGGAGGAGGCGCTGACGGGGAAGCTGCGTTCGCTTGCACACCTGGCCCGGTCGAATCAAGTTCATCTCGCGCAGTTGCTGAGTTTAACGCACGAATTGAGTGAAGCTGATGTGTCGGGGACGTTGGCGTGCGAAAACGCCTACTACTCTATTCAGGCGTTTGTGTTGGGCGCCCGTAGGGAGGCTATGCCTCTTCAGCGCCGGCTGCGGGGGGCGATAGAACGATACCGCGCGTTCCTTGAGGATTTCCCGCGCTCATCGCATGCCCCAGTGATCCGAGCCAGCCTGATCCGCGATCTGTTCGCGACAAATGACGGTCCACAGGCTTTCCTTGAATTCGCTAAACTTAAGCAGGAGCATCCGGACCATCCTGCAACACGGCGCGCCGCGGGCGAAGTCAACAAGCTCAGGGCGCTGGGCCGGCCGTTCAATCGCGTCTTGACCACCTCAGCGGGCCAGACGGTCCACACGGCTGATCATATGGGCAAGGTGCTCGTGATTCAGTTCTGGGCTAGTTCGAGTCAAAAGGCAGTGGAGCAGATAGCGGAACTTGTCCAGCTATACCACGAACACCGCGACGACGGGTTGGACGTAGTCGCCATCAATCTCGACAGGGATGAAAAGCTTGCACGCAAGGCAATCGAAGCATCTGGCGCACCTTGGCCTCAGTACTTTGAGCCCAAAGGCGTCGAGAGTGACGTCGTAATCGACTACGGGGTGGTTGCCCTGCCCACCTGCTTCATTCTCGATCGCAACGGGATGCTACGGACGATCGATCCCGGGGAGAAGCTCTCGGAAATCGTCCGCCGACTGCTCACGGAGCAGCGACGATAGCCGAGGCTAGCGAGCGGTAGCTTGTACGCACGGGAATATCCGGACCTGTGACACTTACTAATGACGCGAATCCTGGGCATCGAGACCTCGTGTGACGAGACGGCCGCAGCAGTGGTCATCGACGGCAAGGAGGTGCGCAGCAATATCATCGCGTCGCAGGTGGATCTGCATCGCAAGTACGGCGGGGTCGTGCCGGAGATAGCTGCAAGGGCACACATCGAATGGGTTGACGCCGTTATTGCGCAGGCACTTGAGGCTGCGGGATGCCGGCGAGAGGATATCGATGCGATCGCCGTGACCAACCGCCCGGGACTTGTCGCAGCGCTGATCGTGGGGGTTACTGCTGCGAAGACGCTGAGCTGGGCGTGGGAAAGACCGCTTGTTGCGGTCGACCATATCGAGGCGCACGCATACAGTCCGGCGCTGGAGGTGGATGACCGTTTGTGGCCGGCCGTTGCCTTGATCGTCTCCGGCGGACACACCTCACTCTACCGAATCGGCGGTACGACGAATATCAGGCGCCTAGGAGTCACCACGGATGATGCTGCGGGCGAGGCGTTCGACAAGGTTGCCACAATCCTGGGGCTGGGGTATCCCGGTGGTCCGGAGATTGAGCGTGTCGCTCGGTCAGGCAACCCGAGCGCAATCGATTTTCCCCGGACGATGCTGGGCCCCGCCTCCCTGGACTTTTCGTTTTCGGGGATCAAGACCGCGGTGTTGTATCACGTTCACGGCCAGGGGCGCACAACCGGCGGCCTGGGCAGACTTTCGCCCGATGATATCGCTGACATAGCTGCGAGTTTTCAGCGTGCGGTGGTGGATGTCCTGGTTCGCAAGACAATGTTGGCAGTGAAGCGGAGCGATTGTCGGGCAGTGGCTCTTGGAGGTGGTGTGGCGGCGAACAAGGTGCTGCGGCAGGCGCTCGATGCGGAGTGTAAAGAGCGTAAGCTGGCGTTTTACGCGGCGAAGCCGGCATACTGCACTGACAACGCTGCCATGATCGCAGCTCGGGGTTACCATCAGCTGCAGGCCGGCGACATAGCCTCGCTACAGCTCGATGCATATGCGAGGAGCGAGAACCGGGTTTTATGAACAGCGTGGTGATTGTCCAAGACCCACGCACATTGTCCGAGTGCATTACTCCGGTGCATGATCCGATCACAAGACCTGAGCGCAGAATCCGAGCGGCGGGCTTTAGCCTGCGCGACGCAGCGGTATGGACCGCTATCAGTGCTGCCTGGCATCAGATGGTCGCGCAGGGTGGAGACTAGGGCTCAAAAGTTGCGGCACTTATGAAGCACGGTACCGGCGCTGTGTGTCAGCGAGGCGGCAGTCGAGCTCAGCGGTACCGACCGATGTGTTTACTCTCTGAGGAGGCCTTGTCGACATTGTTCCAGTGTTGGGGCGGTTTCATGTAGCCCTCCGGGGTGCGGGTTGTTAACGGGCCGCTTCCACGAGTGTATGTGCGTGCCGCATGCTCGGTGTGTTCGGGATAGCACGTGTTGGGCCTCTCGGAGGTAGTGATCGCCTTGCCGTTTGGTTCTCTGTGTCATAGACTATGAAGCACCATGAACGAGGAGTCCCTTCGCCAGCTTCTGACATGTGTAGCAGGAGGTGAGCAGTCCGTCGAGGAGGCTTTCGCCCGGTTAAGGGCGATGCCTTTCGAGGATATAGGGTTTGCGAAGATCGACCATCACCGCGCGATCCGTTGCGGCTTCCCCGAAGTGATCTATGCGGAACACAAAAGTGAGGAGCAAGTAGCGGCGATCTTCGATCGCTGTGCCGATGCAGGCAGCAATCTGCTGGTAACCCGGGCCTCGCGTGGGGTTTACGACCTGGTGGCCTCGAGACATCGCGAGGCGAAGTACCACGAGGCGGCACGGGCGATTACACTTCGTCAGCAGAACCGGCTCCCGTCGACGGGTAAGATAGCCATCGTGGCCGCCGGTACCAGCGACTTCAGTGTCGCGGAAGAGGCGCGTATTACCGCGGAGATAATGGATCAGGAGACTGCGACGTTCTACGACGTGGGCGTGGCGGGCATTCACCGGCTCCTCGCCCAGTCGGAGGCGCTTCAGTCTGCGGAGGTAGCGGTGGTTGTCGCTGGTATGGAGGGGGCTCTTGCCAGCGTAGTGGGGGGGTTGGTCGAGTGCCCGGTGATCGCCGTTCCGACCAGCGTCGGATACGGCGCGAGTTTTCATGGTCTGGCGGCGCTACTGGGGATGCTGAACAGCTGCGCTGCCGGTGTCACCGTAGTCAACATTGACAATGGATTTGGCGCGGGCTACACGGCTGCCCTGATCAACCGCCGCCGCTCGCCCCCGGATGATTGATTCGTCGCATGCCATCGGACGTGACCATCACGCGCGAGATTGCACGTCTTCCTGAGTTCCGGGAAGACGTGCACAAAGGCGAGGTGGGGCGCATTGCGATCATCGGGGGCTGTTGTGGGGAGGTGATGATGGCCGGCGCTCCCGCACTGGCGGCGATGTCGGCCTTTCGGAGCGGTGCCGGTCTCGTTCAGATGTTCGTTCCGGAAGCTGTCAAGGTTCCGGCGGCGGTCCTCGCGCCGCACGCGACGTTGCGCACGTTGCCGACGGAGCTGAACCCGCTGTTCGAGGCGGTGCAAGAATTCCGTGCCGATGCCGTGGCACTGGGTCCTGGATTAGGGCACTCGGTAGGTGCCTCGGTTGTCGCCGGCCTGCTTGCAGCGTTCGAGGGTCCGATGGTTGTGGATGCGGACGCCTTGAACCTCCTAGCTACGGTGAGTCAGGTCGACATTCCAAATCCCCAGCGGATCATCATGACTCCGCATCCAGGAGAGCTGAGGCGTTTGCTGGCTTCGAGAGG
>JBHHXS010000186.1:0-7244 GCA_046757145.1 Phycisphaerae bacterium
TCGTGGGTAAGCTTGTGGTGCCCGGCTTCTCGACCTTCATCGTCCCCATGGACAGCGACCATCTGCTGACGGTGGGACAATACCTCGACGAGCAAGACTTCTTCGCGCCGCGTGGAGTGCAACTGTCCATCTTCGACGTCTCCGATTTCTCCACGCCGCGGCAGTCCTTCAACGTGATAATCGGTGGGGCTGCCGTGTCGTTTACGGATGCCTACTCCGAGGCCCTAACCAACCCGAAAGCGTTCACCTATTTCGCGAGCGCCGGGCTGGTGGCCCTTCCCGTTACCATCAAGTCTTACAGCAGCCCGTTCTTCGATGACGTATTCATCGGGCCGGGTGTCGACGTGTCTGACGGAGGAGTAGGCGGCAGCGGTAGTGGTGGCACCGCTGAGCCTGGCTCTTTCGCGGCTCTACCCGCCCAACCGGTCGAAGATGAGAACTTCTCGGGTCTCGTGGTTTACCGAGTGTCGACCGAGGAAGGCTTCACCGAGTTGGGGAGAATCAGCGCGGCCTTCGATCAAGCGTTGTTTTCGTGGACGGCGTTCACGCGAGGCGTGTTCATCGAGGACACCGTCTTCGCAGCCACCAACCAAGGTGTGCGCGGAGCGCCTATCGATGATGTAGCGTCCGCACCGTACGAACTCTTCTTTGGGGACGAATCACCGATTGACGAAAACGGCACGATAGCCGATGGTGCTGAATCCGATTCCTCATCCCCGGGCGACGGCGTTGACGCGAATGCCGGGGCGCTGCCTCGACCCCTACCGACGCCGCAGGCCAACCCATAGGAGGCTACTGGATGCGACAAGGCTGTGTGTGGGCAATCGCGCTTGCTCATGTGATGTTGGTTGCCGGTTGCGGAAACCTACCTCTGGCGCTTCTGCAGGCAATGGTAAGCGAGGCAGCAGCTCTCGACACCCAAACACCGCCCGACGAGACCGTCGACCAAGTAAATCCTGACGACTTGAGTAGCAACGCGGACACGGTGGACCAGACTGACCCGCTCAACGACGTCACCAGCCCGGACCAGAGCGAGACGGATGTCGACGACTCACCTGAGAACACCGACGTTGCCGAGGGTGGCGGTGCTTCCAACACCGACGTGGTCGACCTGTCTGCTTTTGGGCAGTTCTCTTTTGCCCGCGCTCCCGGTTTGGGGTTTTGTCCACCGCTTGATCAGGTTCACACTGCAAGCATCGTTGCGAACGGGGACGGTTCGTACATCTTAAACGCTACGGTCCTGCGAGCTGGAACAGGCACGTCTGGTGCGTGCATTGGCACTCTTACCGTACCCTGCGCCACGACGACCCAGCTTGAAGCACGCACGCTCAGTGTAGCCGAGGTCTCAGCCTTGGCCGCGGCTTTCTCCGAAGTGCACGTGGAGCAGGTCGCAGACCCTGTGTGCAATCAGGTGGTCGTTGATCCATGTGTGGTCAACCAGTTCGCATGGGACGCGTTCCTTATAACAGACTACAAATGCAGCGGCCCGCGGCTTTCCCCTGAGGAGGCTGGTAGGATCATCAGCTTGCTTGAGCAACTGCGAACGGGACGCTAAGACACCGTACGCAGCTCTGTTGACCTCTGAGACGTAGGCTTGACACCTGCGTGAACCTCCATGCCGAGCTGCAGGCTGCAGCCTGCGCGACCGCGCGAAGACAGGGAGCGCTCATAGCCATGCGAGGCGTCGAGCGAGCTACGCCTTGACGCTTCGCGTGTAGAGGGGAACGGCCCATCGCGCGGGACCTGCCCTCGAGTTCAGCTCCATCGTTGCTTGGTTTATGAGACGCAGCCCCGGCTGGGGCTGCCGTTATCGGCAATCGCTGAACGGCTGCCGGCTCCGTTATCCTTCGTCTTCCTGCTCCGGATGTATAGCCGTCTGGTCGGCGCTTGACGCCAGCGCCTCGAGTGCAGCGATCGGGTCAATCTCGTCATCCACAGTGTAAACGTGCTTCGAGGTGCCCACGCGCGAGCCACGCCATGCAGCCGTACTGCCGCTGGATGCACTCGTCCGGGTCTTGGCTATCTCCTCGTCCGTCGGTTCGCCGTTGATCTGCACGGTGAAGATGACCGGGCCCACCGTGATCTGGTCTCCTGGCGCCAGAGTGTCCTGTCGTGTTATACGACGGTTGTTGAGGAAGGTGCCGTTGGATGCCCCAAGGTCCTTGAGGATGACCTTGCCGTCCCCGACGATAATCTCCGCATGCCGTCTGGAGACGGCTCCCAGCGGAATGCGAATCGTACAGTCGTTGGCCCGCCCGACGGTGGTTGACCGATGGGTGAGGAGGAATTTGCGTTGAGTGCCGTCTTCGCGGAACATGACAAGCTGAACGTTCATGGCCGTCGACCTGTTGCAGGCCGGAACCCGGGAAACCGTATCAACCTCTCGCCGGTAGCAGCGACTTCAAGCCCCGGTATGCCTCAGCACGAGGCGGTGAAGTGGTGCTACCCCGGCGGAATCGGGTACCGCTGCTGCTGTAAAGTATAGCCTATGTCGAGCGCCTCATCAAATCCAATCGCCCGAGGAATGCCTAACTGAACATGGACACCAGCGACGGGCGTTGTGCGGCGGGCGAAGGCCGATGCGGGCTGTACATTCACATCCCGTTCTGCGTAAGCAAATGCGGCTACTGCGACTTCTACTCCATCGCCCTGAAGAATCGCGACAGCACCCCCTTCGTCCAGCGCTTGTGCCTCGAGCTGGCATCGCGCGTCGGAGGCACACCATATCATGTACGCACCGTGTATGTCGGTGGGGGAACACCCACGGCGATTCCGGTAGACCAGCTCAAGACACTCCTGAGGACCGTGTCACGGGTCATTCCAGTCGACGCATTGGACGAGTACACCGTGGAGGCCAATCCTGCCACAGTGGACAACACTAAAGCAGAACTGTTCGAAAACGAGGGCGTAACGCGCGTGTCTCTGGGCGCACAGTCGTTCATTGCCCGTGAACTCACTGCTCTCGAGCGCCTTCACACGCCCGACGACATCGCGCCCTCAATAGACGTCCTGCGGAGTCACGGAATCGGACGGGTCAATCTAGATCTGATCTTCGGCATCCCCGGGCAGACGCTCGACAGTTGGAGGAAGTCGCTGCGCAGGACGCTGGACCTGGGGGTCGAGCACATCTCCGCGTACGGGTTGACCTATGAGCCGGGTACGCCCCTGCATGACCTGCGCCGACGTAGGCTGGTCACGCCGTGTACGGAGAAGCTCGAAACGGAGCTCTACCTGGCCGCTGATGACCTGCTGACCAGTGCCGGGTACGAACACTATGAGATAAGCAGCTATGCGAAGCCGGGGGGCCGGTGCCGGCACAACCTCATCTACTGGCGTAACGAGGGGTACATCGGTGTCGGACCGTCGGCCGCTGGCTGTCTCGACCGTCGGCGGTACAAGAACGTAAGCGACCTCGATGAGTATGTGAGGATGATGGACGAACTGGGTCATGCCGAAGATGAGGCGGAAACGCTCGATGTGCCCACAGTTCTCACGGAGGTGATGATGCTGCAGCTACGCCTTACAGAGGGGATGTCTGTGGCCTCGCTTCACGACCTTTGCGGAGGTGACGCGCTTGAGTGGCTCAGCGGAGTACTGCCTCACCTCCTGGAGCAAGGGCTCGTCACCCGCACTGACACGCACATCGCGCTGACGAGTAAAGGGCGGCTCGTGGGCGATGCCGTCGTTCGCGAGTTGGCTTCGTCTATCCCGAGTGTGGGCTTGTAGCCACTCGGAGGCTTCCGCGCGGATCATCGAAAGTCGCACAGGCGCGGGGAAGACGGCAGGATCGACGCATCTGCGCGGGCCGGTTAAGCGCCTTACTTCATACGTACATCATACTCTGTCGGACGCTGGCAGCTGTGCGTGCCGCATTCGTAGAGCGCGCGGGCCTTCGGAGTGAGGTTCGTCTTGGTTGCCACAGGATTGCCGTCGTTCTTTTGGGAGGACCGATCACGTCACTGCCGGAGGAGGGACTCGAACCCTCACTCTGTTGCCAGAACGGGATTTTGAATCCCGCGCGTCTGCCGATTCCGCCACTCCGGCGATTCTCAATTGCTGGTCATATAGTATGTTCTGTAGCTACCTGACCTCGCTACGAATCCGCTCACGCAACACTTATGCAATATCGGCTTGCCAAGCACTACTTCCGCGCGGATTCTAACGGCGTAGGGGGGCGTCGTAAAGGATGCCTCGCTTGCGCGTCTCCGTCCGACGAGCGAACGGGTTGCAGCGTTCGCAGGTGCTTTGCAGCAAGGGTCATGCCTCGAAGTTAGGTACCTTCCCATCAACCGATAGGGTGAGGTCGTAGGAACCGCCGGGCCGGTGCCGATGCCGATGCTCATGGAGGAGCACGCGCGCGAGTCCCTATCGATGGACGTCGCCTATCGATTGACGTCGCCCATCGGCTCTCGTCGGAGGATGTCCTCGAACGTTGGGCCTGGTTGTTCGCCACCCACGGCACTGGGGCATTTGGGAGTCCATTACGACGCACGGGTCTGTGGGTTGAGCCGTTCGACCGGGCTTGTGCCTTTACGCTTGCGTTGCCAGGTCGTCGATTGTGGTCGGTTCGTGTACACTGTGCTGGAGGCTGATCAACGGACTCCGCACGCACTTGGGGGGCCTGCCCGCAGGCGATGGGCTTTCGTATGGTGGACGATTCCAGGCAAATGGGTGTCGTGTTCGACATGGACGGTGTTCTTGTCGACTCTGCAGCGGCCCATTTCAAAAGTTGGCAGACATTGGCCGGCGAATTCGGGCGTGAGGTGACTGAGGGACAATTCGCGGCTACCTTCGGGCGGCAGAATCGCGACATTGTTCCCATTCTTATTGGGGAGGTGGCAGGCAACACCGTGGCAGCCCTCGCGGACCGCAAGGAGCGGATCTACCGCGACCTCATACGTAATGCGCCACCGATCGTCGACGGCGCCGTTCGTCTTACCCGCTCGCTGCATCGGGCGGGCGTTAAGCTCGCGGTGGGCTCATCAGGTCCGCGAGCAAACATCGATCTTGTACTCGAGGCGATGGGCGTTGGTGAATTGATTACTGCGATCGTCAGCGGCGGTGACGTTACTAGGGGCAAACCGGACCCCCAGGTGTTTACGATCGCATGCCGACACTTGAAGATGGATCCGCGCCGGTGCGTTGTGATTGAGGACGCGCCGGCAGGCATCGTCGCTGCGCATGCTGCGGGTACTCGCACGATTGCCGTCCTGCGGCACCACCCTGCAGAGGCCTTCAGTAAGCCGGACCTGGTCGTCCAACGACTGGCGGATCTTTCGGTAGACTCGATTGTGGCACTTGTAGGCGGTTAAGGACCTGGATCGCATAAGTCGAGCGAGGGGGAGCAAGTCAGTGGGGAGGTGTTCACTAGTGAAGCGTTCTGCAGCGCAGCGGGGGTTTACGCTCCTGGAGCTCTTGGCGGTAATTGCGATCGTCGGGCTGATGGTCGGACTCATACTCCCCAGCTTCAGCCGTGCCAGGCGACAAGCCAATACGACGAACTGCAGCACCAACCTGCGTACACTGGGGCAGGGGCTGGCGATCTACGCCAACGAGTACAGCGACATGCTGGTCCCACACCGCATGCCGAAGCTTGATGGTGAACAGTGGAGTGTTCACATACTTGGGGGCCTGAAGTACCGTCCGACATTCCTCGCAATGCTGGGAACCCAAATAGGAATCCCACCGTTCGAAGACCCCAAACCCACACGATCTGCCGTCGATTGCGAGGGCGAGCCGGGTGATCGACAGAATTACGCGAGCACCACCTATGTATGCCCGGAAGTAGCGAACTGGACGGACGAGCGCAACGCCTGCTATGGGTACAACTACCAGTTTCTGGGGAATGCCCGCCTTCGCAACGACGCTGACCCCCTTTCGTTCAAGAATTGGCCTGTGTTCTTCTCGAGGATGAAGGGACCGGCTCAGACCGTGGCGATCGGGGACTCGTTAGGCACTGCGGCTGCATTCCCCTCGTTCCGACGGACGCCGTACGAGGGCGAAAACCGTCGATGTGACAAGACGCTCAGCGAGGCGGCCCTCGCTCAGAATCCGACCTTCAACGGCCGAAGCCTCAATGCAAGGGGTAACGAGGGTATCGCTCTTGACCCTCCGGTAGTGGATCCAGCCGCTGGCGAAGTGGCTGCGCATGAGGGCGATGTTGCGGGCGGGGCGGGGCAGCAGACATCGTTGGCTACGCCCCCGGGCGGGTGGTCGGGCCTGGTCAGCTACGAAGGCGGCGAGGCCTATCGCAGCGCCGTTGACCTGCGCCACGGCAGGAGGGCCAATATCCTCTGGCTGGACGGCAGGGTCAGCCTGGAAACGCTCGAATCGCTCGGGTACTGGGTCGAGAATGACGGGTCGGTGGGGATCGGCGACCTGGAGACAAGGCAGGGCAACAACCGCTTCTGGTCGGGAGAACAGCGAAACCGTGTTTGGTTAGACAGGTGAACTACGTCGTTCGCTGACATGCTCGCCTTGTAGAAAGCGGCGAGCGCAGCAGACAGCGTCCATCCATATCCCGACCACGAACCACTCACCGCGAGAAAGCCACGGCCATTATTGCAGGCTTTAGCAACGGTTGCATGATCTGATAATCTGCCAGACTCCAGGTCGGCGAATCCTTGGCCCCATGAGCTCATCCGTGAGACGGCGTGTCTCCATCACCGTGGGTTTTCAGCCAGGTCGTTCGCTGCCATCCGCAGGGGCCGGCACGCGGCGCTCTTCGCAACGAAGCTTGGACCTCAAGGAGAGAACCGCCGCCCGGGCTCTGATCGTGATGAGGCGTGGCAAACGACTTCGCCGCGTGTTGCATGGCGCTGCAGCGAGACTTAGACTGTGTCTCGCGGTGGTTGAAGTACGAGTCCGAGGCGAACACGGAGTGTACTTCACAAATGATATCGCGCTGATACCAAGGTGAGCGGAGGGCATCGCCCATGCGAGTAAGCGGGCGCGCCAAAGCCCACGGCCAAGACAGTCGCCCGTGCCTGCAAGAGGCGCGACTATTGCGAGGAGACGAGATCGATGAAGGTGCTTATTGCCGACAAGTTTGCGGACGATGGGGTAGCTGCCCTTCGGCGTGACGACGTCGAGGTGCTTGTTGACGCAGCGTTAAAGGACGATGCATTGACTGCTGCTGTCCGGGACACCGGCTGCAGTATTCTGGTGGTAAGAAGTACGCGTGTAACACGCGCGATGCTGGAGGCTTCGACCAACCTTGCCCTGGTTATCCGAGCAGGGTCGGG
>JBHHXS010000187.1:0-7151 GCA_046757145.1 Phycisphaerae bacterium
CATCGGCGCGGGAAGATCATTACCGCCAAACAGGTCCTCGAGAGCAGACCAGAAACCCTGCAGCCATCGCTCGCTTGCATAGCCTATTCCGTACTCGAGTTCGTCGAGCCAGAACTGCGACCAAGCGTCGCGGCGCCAGGCAGCGTACCTTGCGCGAGCGTCTGACGCACCATGACAGGGCTGGGGCAGCCCCAACGCCTCGTTCCCCAGCAGGAAGTGAATCTCCGCCTCCGGGCCGGCACAGAGGCAGTGCGCGAACACGGTCTCTTGCCGCAGTGCGGAATGGACTACCGATACTGCGACCAGCATCCCACCTTGCACCAGTGCTACATTCGTCGGGAAGATCAGTTGAAGAAACCCGCTGCCCAGACCCCGTATGATTCGTGGGTATTCGGACACAGCGAATCCTCCTCGCCGAGCGTAGGCCGTTTCTGTTTTCCACATGTTGCTTGAGCGAATCGCTGCAATGCAGTCGGCATGCGCCGGGGCCGGTCTCGGTTCGTCTGATGACCCCGAACGGGTCGACCTTTTAGGTCGAGCATTGGGGTCGGGCCCATCGAAAAACGGCGTGCCCCACCTGCAGGATGTGCATCGAGTGCAGAAGTAAAGGCGTCTTAAAGCCCAGTAGTATCCTTGTCGCCAGCGAGAGGAAGCTGCCTCGAGCCCCTCGGCGTCGACGTCCCGAAGGAATCGCTTCCAAAGTGCCTTCTTATGAGCAATCATGCGTGCGGTTGCGCGATCACCGTCGCGTCCCGGCTGCGCCTTCGGTAAGGCCATAGGGCCGTCTGGGTGCTTGAGCAGAGGGTTTACGCTGGGCCCAGCGTGCACCGGGTGGGCATATAGGGTCTCCTCCGACCTACAGTCGTAGAGGCACACGATCAACACGACGGTTCCATGCTGAATGATACTGCCATTCACGGGGAACATGAGGCGAAGGTGCTTCTGCGACAGGTACTTGTGGACGATCGGCGTTCGTTCGATCCTGAGCCCCATCGCATCAAGTAGGGAGCGAACAGCGCACATTGGAGCGCTTTTCAAAGCGCGTTCGATTCTCGCCCGCAAACCGGCCTCCGGGCCGATCGCGTGGGTTGGAACGATGTCCTGCCAAACCGTGGGGAGTCGTATCATCGTGTGTGCCCCAAATCCTATGATGCGCACGCATGGGCGTCCAGGCCATGCAGCAGGGTGATCGCAAGCCACATCTGCCAACCAGTCAAATCGTCGCCGAATGCCGGCCTGCCCGTTGTCTGTTCGTCCGGATACTTGACCACGTTAGCACCTCCGTCGCAAATGCCCCGAAATCACTATCTCGGCGCAGTGCGCTGAAGGGTGACAACCAAGATGCACATGCGGCGACCTCGGGCCGAAGCCGCACGCCACGAACACTGCTTCCGCACGTCATCCGACATCGGCGGGCGACAACCAGCGCAAGCGCAGCGTGCTGGACCAGAGATCAGGATGTGCCACTCACTATCGCTACGTTCGCAGCGCGGCTTCAGATATGAATGTCTCAGCGCACTGACGGCAGATTCCATCCGGCGGCGACCAGTCGGGTCGAGCTTGACGGATGCTGCGCCGGACCGCCTCGTGCAGCTCATCCGCAGGTGTATACCAGTCAAACGTCGGGAAACCGCACACCGCGCAGGATTCGCCGGGCGTAGTGGCCGGGGCCCCAACCTGCTGCTGCGCGCCGTTGCCGACCCACGCTCGCGCGTCTTTCGCCCAGGCAAGTAGCTGCGGGTGCGGCACATGCTCCCGTTTCCAAACGCCGTCGAACAGCCCGAGTTCGGGTCGCGCCCCGCCGATCGTAAAAGCGTGCACAAACTGCCGCTCCAGCCGCACCTTGTCGGTGTGCACGAGCAGGCCGCGTCGAGCGAGCGCCGCTTCCACACGAATATCCCACAGCACTCGATAACGATCCCTGACAACTTGCTGTCGCGGCGGCAGACCTTCAATCGACTCCGGCACGTAGTCGAAGGAGGCGTCGAGCATGTCCTCTACGTGCTGCAGCTCACGGAGCATCGTGTCACGAATCGTCTCTGTCGCGACAAGCGACTCGGGACACACCTGAAGCACCAGCGTTCGACCGGGCGCGCCGCTGTCGTCACGAACGAACAATTCGGCGCCTTCAGACTTGCGCCGCGATGCCGGGCGGACGACGCCGAGCTTGACCTGCCCCACAATGTGCGGAAAGTGCATCAGCATCTCGTCGATGAACTGATCGAGCTTCAAGTGCTTGAACCAGCGGACGAAAGCTTCCTGGAACAGCGCCTCGCGATCATCGCCCTGAGGCAGTTCGAAGATCGGATCTATGGCGTTATGCAGGTCGCGTTCCGCGCCGACATCTCGGCGAGCGGCCAGCCACACCGCCCGTTCGATTAAGCTGGGGTCGTATCGAACCGTTATCATGGGCCGTTACCGCGTACTGTGTTCAGCGTGCACGCTAAGTTGCGTTAACTGCGGGACGCCTGGCACACAGCGCTCGCCGGGTAGGCCGCACGACTGCGAAGCCTCTTGCGCCGGGTCGGACGGTCGAAGATCGAGGTAGGGTGATCCAAGCGGAACGCCCGCACGTTCGCATTCGTAACGGACGAAAGCCGTAGCGAAGCCGGAGAGTCGGGTGTAGAAGTCGCAGGGCTCCGAATCGGTTACTCTCTGCGCAAAGGCGGGCAGCCACTGCCCCAAGTGCGAGTTGAGGAACTGGCGTTGTGCGCCGCAGGCGGCTTCGATGAGTTCCGAATGCTCGCCCTCGATACCACACGCCTCCTTGCCGCAAAGCGCCGCCAGGAACTCCGCTTCAACGCTGACATGGTCCGCGCGTTCACTGATACCGCCGGTGAGTTCCATGCCGAACGCGGCGTAGAATCCGCAGATGTCCGCAAGCTCGGAGGCCCGCTGGATCACTTCACTCTTTCCGAACTCGAGTTCGTACGGCGGGCAGGCGCCGCGTACGGCGTGTCCGAAGAGTCCAGCGAACTGCACTTGAAGAAGCGTCGACGCCGTCGGCGGCGCCAGGTCCCACACGACGGCACGTAGCGAGGACAGCTCCGAGTAGACATCGGCGTGGAGTTGCGCGAACCGTTCGGGCCAACCATCCCATCGCGCCCGATCGACAAGCGACGAGAGCCACGCATCATCCGGATAACGGAATCCGTGGGCGATCAAGCAGTAGGCCGCGCATCGAGCTCGCGCAGCCTCCAATCCGTTCACTGTCGGTGTGCGCGCGATCATCGACCGTTCCCCGAAGATCAGATGGAGTTAGCGTGTGCCTTTGGGCGAACGTGTACGGGCTCTTCCACCTGCGTACGGAAGATCTCCTTGCCGTTCCTGTTGAACGCGATCACGGTGTCGTCGTACATTTCGAACTTCTTGCCGCTACGCGTCGTCTCGTAGACCTTAGGTCCCTCCTTCACCTCGTACCTGGCGATGATCTGGTTGGACCGCCTGAAAAGCTGCAAAACTGCAAGAAGCTCGCGGTCGGGATTGCGGTACCGTTCCACCGCCTGCTCGACACCCGGGCCGAACATCTGCCGAAGGTAAGGCAGGGGCACCCATCTGGGCGGGATGTAGTAACCGTTGGGCTCTGTTCCCAGTTGCGGGTAGAGCGGCAACGCCACCTTGGCTACGTGGATCAGGTAGTAAAGTGGGTTGTGTCGATCCTCGACCCAGGTGGTGTCCTTGTTGACCCTCACGAGCCCCTGCATACGGACCTGGCCGATGCAGGCAGCCATGCAGCGCGTTTCCATCGGCGCGCCGTCGGTTTCGGGATCCACCCCCTCCACGCGCGGATAGCAGGCGATGCACTTCTCACTGGTACGGGTCGTTCCGCGATAAAGCGATTTCTTGTATGGGCACGCTTCCACGCACTTGCGGTATCCACGACATTCCTTCTGATCGATAAGCACGATGCCGTCTTCCGCCCTCTTGTAGATCGCTGTCCGCGGACAAGCAGCCAGGCAAGCCGGATACGAGCAGTGGTTGCAAAGACGCGCGAGATAGAAGAACCATGCCTTATGCTTCTGCTCGTTGCCGAGCTCTTCTCCCAGACCGAAGTCCATCGGCTTGGATTGGCCGTGCTCCGGGGTGTCCTCATAGATGTTGGGGAAACGCCACTCCTCCTCCGTCGGCAGGTGACCCAGGACCTGGTTGGGCTGACCCCCGCGCGCCACGGCATAGGGAACCTCAAACACGGTCTTGCCTTCGAAGGAGCCGTAAGGTTGCTGGCTGTTCCCGTTCGGTGATCCGGACCAGCGTTGCCCGTTCGGGTTGGCCTGCTCCAGCTTGTCAAGGATCATAACGTCCCAATGCTGCGGATAGCCGCCGTAGGGCTTCGTCTCGACGTTGGTCCACCACATGTGCTCCTGACCCTTGGCGAACGTCCAGGTGCTCTTACAGGCCATTGTGCACGTCTGACAGCCGATACAGCGGTTGATGTTGATGACAAACGCAAACTGCTCCTTGGGTGCAGCCTCCTCATAGGGGTAGGTCATTTGGCGCCCGAGTTGCCAGTTGTAGACCGAGGTCATAGTGGTTCTCCCGTTGAGCGGCTTTGGCTTAAGCCCGTATCCAGCACGGGCAGCGAGACGCCCGTAGGTGTCGTCGGTTGACATTCTTCTAGTGAGCCAGTGGACCCGCGAAGGGCAATCTCGTCTGAGATCAGCCCACGTATCCGGGCTTCCCCCAGCTCCTGCAATGCGATGGCAGGTCCTGCGTAGCCCGGTGTATGGAACAGGCGCAGGATCATGCCGGCGTCGAAGCCCAGACGCGCGTATTCCTCAATGAAGCAAGCGGCCATCTCCACCATCGCCCGATCGCTGTCTGTCTCCATGACGACGCCATGCAGTGCCATGGGGTCCGTCCGGTCGGGGTCGTTGTAAGGCATGCCCTTACTCCTCTTCGAATTCCTGGAAAACTTCCTCCTCGCCCGAGCGGTACTCTCCGACGAAGCCGCCGGCCAGGTACCTTCGCATGACGTCGTTCTCGTTTGACGGTGTCAGGCCGGTCGTCGCCGGTGCCCAGACACGCTGTCCGCCGAGCCCTCCGTCTTCCGCCTTGGCCACGCGAACCAGTGTTTCCTTAGGAACGGTGTTGATGGCGTGGTTGTCAGCCTCACCGCCGAAGACGAAGGCCATGTAAGCCTTGGTCTTGTGGAACAGGGTGTCGGTCTGGTGCATGGGCATATGCCAGTTCCGTGTCACGCTCTGCTGCGATCCGTAGCGGAGGTTGGCCTGGTAGCCGTCGTCGGACAGCGCCCGCCCGTCTTTGCGCGTTTCGTGGGCTTTGACGCTCTTTTCCGTAGCTATGTACGGGGCGTGTTTCATCATGACGACGTTGTAAGGATAGGCGGGATTGTAGATGGCTCGCAGCATCAACCGTGCGACCTTGTAGAACGGGTCGTCCGGGCGGGCCCCGCGATAGGGGCGGTCGGCCGGGTTCGCATCGACGTACACGTAGTCGCCGTCGTTGATCTCCAGGTCCTTCGCCGCCTGCGGGTTGATGTGAAGCTGGTGTTCGCCAACATAAGGTGACCGGCGGTCCATCCGATGCGGATCACCGAAGCTGCTGTCGTAGATCATGTGCCAGTCGACGTTGCTCCACTGCGAGTGCACGCGGTGTCGGGTTTTGGGCGTAAGACAATAGAACTTGAATCCCCTGTCCCAGAGGAAGTTCTTGGTTTGCTTAACCCGGCGCCAGGACATCTTGATGTTGCGCACGGTTCGGTCGTCCCAGTGCTCCGCATCGGTGGGAATACCGTAGTCATCGGGCCTGACGTACGGGTTGTCCGAGACGATGACATTGGGCAGGTAGGGCGTGGCCTCGGGCCCCTCACGGTGTACGATGAAGTTCTCGCCGTACTCGATAGCCTCCGGAACGTCGGTGTAGGCGTGGAGACGTCCGGTATCGGTGTGGAACGGCTCATCGTCGTGAACCTGCTCCCAGAATGGAATGCGCGGATAAGTCCGAAACAACATCAGTGCCGCGCCCGGCGGACCGTATCTGCCGGCCATTATGTCGCTGAGCTTGTAACCCACCGTCGTCGTGCACGTGTCCAACAGACGCTGGATATAAACCCCGCGCTTGCCCTCATGCTCGAACTTGAAGTGGTCGTAGAAGCGCCGGTCGCCGGTCTCCTCGCCCATCGCCTTGGCGATCTGCGCCAGGATGGTGAGGTCGTCCTTGGAATCGAATACCGGCTTGATGCCGCCCTTCCAGATTTGGAGAAACGGGTTCGAGCATGAGGCCGTGATCTCGAGGTCTCTGAACTCGACCCAACTGTTGGCGGGCAACCCGATGTCCGAATACTGCACGGACGCCGTCATGACCAGGTCCTGCGCTACGATCATCTCGATCATCGGGTTGACGTTCTTGAACATGTCATACGCATGCTTCGCGTTGTTGAACAGATTGACATTGTTGAAGTGAAGGGTCTTGGTGGGCGTTGGCATGTGCGTCTGACCGGTGAATACCTTACGCCCGCCCTTGGGGGTCTCGACGATAAGGGGCCGGTCGCCGTGGTTCCAATAGGCCGGCTCTTCACCCTTGCAGCACAAGCGTACGTTGACGTTCTTGCCATGCGCCGCTTCGTCGAGATTCTGTGCAAAGGGATCCTCTCCGACCCATCCCTTGAAACCCGGACCGGTGATCTTACTTCCTTGGAACAACGCAGCCTTGTAGTTTCCCGCCCAACCGTGGACGCCGGCGCCCTTCTTGCCTATGTTGCCGGTCAGCATGATGGGCAGATAGGCGGCCCGGTTCGCTTCGGTGGCGTGGAACCAGTGGTTGATGCCTTCGCCCTGGTGAATCGCCACCGGTCCGCCCTCTTTGGTCGTCTCCCAGATGTCGCGGGCCATGCGCTCGATCATCTGCTTGGGCGAGTGCGTAATGTCCGCCACCGTGTCTAGATCGTAGTCTTTCAGGTGCACGCGATACATCGACCACAGCGTTTGGACTTCGACGGTGCTGCCGTCAACCAACGTGACTGTCCACGTACCGTCCAGCACGGGGTCGACGCCCTTTTTCGCGATGCGTTGGCCCACGTCATCGCGTGTAATCGCCGCGGGTTTGTTCGTCTTGGCATCCCAGACGACGCGATCGCCGATCTTGCGGTGCTGATCATCTTTCAGACCCTGTACCTTGTAGCTCGGTCCGTC
>JBHHXS010000188.1:0-7061 GCA_046757145.1 Phycisphaerae bacterium
ACTACTCCCGTACTCGCTCACCGCCGACTCCTGCGGCGCAGCCGCTTCGTCCAATCTGCAGATTCGCTACGCTCGGACGTCTTTCACAGGGGGCCTATCCTGCCGAGGGTCGACCATGCATCCGGGCATCCGGGGGGAGTCAGGAAGAATGTACGATGCCCGTGACCGTCTGGCAGCGACCTTCGTGCCGTTGGCCATCATGGCGAGCAATGTAAGAGCCGCAGAGCTCTCGGTGGCTGATCTCGTCCTGTCGCGCGGTGCCTCCGCTACTTTGGTTGTGTCTGGAGGCATCGCCGGGGAACCCACGTATGCGGTGAGCATCCTGCTGGAGCTTGTACCGGGCAGCGCGACCGGCGGGATGATCGAGTTCACACCTCAGCCGCCCGTTGACATCGTTCAGTTGGGCGATCCGTGGCCCGGAGCGGGGCAGTTCAGTCAGTTCGACACGCAGGACACGTTCTCTTCACAGCTCAACGGGAGTGTGGACGACAACGGCTCGCTCCTCCCCGCAACTGTAACTTATACGGGGCCGCTGTCTGGATTCCCTGTGCGTGCGAGCGCGGACGCTGCTGGAGTGTGGTACGCTACGCTTGCGACAGTAGCCGGCTCTAGTAGCTGGGAGGGGCTCAGCACGGAGTTTCATCGCGGCATCATCACGATCTGTGGTGACGGGAACGTCAACGCACCGGAGCAATGCGACGACGCCAACAACGTAGATGGCGACGGCTGCTCCTCCAATTGCCTGATCGAATCAGCCTGTTGTCTGCCTGACGGCAGTTGTCGACGGCTGACGCCGGAGGACTGCGAGGGAGCGGCCGGGACGCAGACCGGCTCTGTCGAGTGTGTAGCGTCAAGTTGCGTGTCGACTGGGGCGTGCTGTTCCACCGAGACGACTGGTTGCACGGATATGCCCACCCAGGCCGACTGCGCCGCTGCCGGAGGACTATATCGCGGTGACGGCACCACCTGCGGGCGCCCGGGTGATCTGAACGGGGACAGCAGCGTGGACTCGTCGGATTCGGCGCTGCTCTTGCCCTGCATTCGAGGACCCGGTACGCCCCTCACGCCGGACTGCATCCGGGGGGACGTCACTTGCGACGGGGCTGCTGACCTCGAGGACGTGCAGATCCTCCAGAACGGATTCGGGCGCTGAGAGCCCCGTGATCCGTGCATGAGTGCCCCGTTGCGTTGCGCTGCGCCGTGGCCTCCGCTGCTCAAAAGGGCTGAAACGCGCCGCGTGCCAGAGTGAATCAGGCCTATCGGACCGAGCGGCGCACGGCGGTGGGGCGATAAGGCACTTATCTAGTACCCGAGCATGCCGGAATAAGCATATCAGGCACTCAACGTGCCGATCATATCCTCAGGCGACATGGCACCGTGCGACGCTCGGACTCCTTTCGTTGCGGCGTGGGGCTGTGGTGTAACTGATCCGGCTTCGATCGACGTAGCGGGAGAGCAGCTCGTAGTGCGCACAGATCACGGCAGGGTCGCAGACACCCAACCATCGCGACGCTGATGGAATCACGCGTTCTGCACGCGAGGACAGCAGGCGAGCTAGAGATACACGATCGTGAACAGACTCCCCATCGTAGTTGCGGATGATGACCGCTGCCTGTTGGCGCTGCTTGAGAGACGTCTTGCAGGTGCCGGCTACGCAGTCACCAGTTGTGACAACGGTTACGACGCCCTTGATCTGGTCCGCAATGGGGCGTTGGTCGTACTGCTCGCGGACTGGGAGATGCCCGGCATCACCGGAGTAGAATTGTGCAAGAGGCTGCAGTCTGCGCCGAACCGCGATAGGGTGTACATCATATTGCTCACGGGCAATGGCCAGCCCGAGCAGGTCGTCGCCGGCCTCGAAGCCGGTGCCGACGACTACCTCGTCAAGCCGGCGCATCCGTCGGAACTGCTCGCCCGTATTCGGGCCGGTGAGCGCGTTTTGCAGCTCCTGTCAGACCAACGGGCGAACACCGAGGGTCTTTTAGCCGTCAACGAAACGCATAAGGCGCTGTTCGCCTGCAAATCGACGCCAGACCTAGGCAGAACGCTCACGGAGTCTCTGGTGGAGCGCTTCGACGCGTACTTGGCGCGGCTATGGCTTCTCCGCCCGGGTGACATCTGCTCTGACTGTGTACTGTCGGAGCGTTGCGGGTCCAAGACGCAGTGTCTGCATCTGATTGCCAGCGCGGGTGGCGGAGCAGATGAAGACGATGGCTATCGTCGCGTGCCGCTGGGAGCATTCGAGGTCGGCCTGATAGCGCAGCAGGGCACAAAGATGATTCGCCGTGACCTGACCAGCGACAACGAAGGCATGCACGATCGGGCATGGGCAGCGCGACACCGCCTGCGCTCCTTCGTGGGTTACCCGCTTACGCGCGGCGGCGAGCTCGTCGGCGTTATCGCGATGTTATCTCAACATGAGCTGTCACGACAGATCGTGCAGAGTCTCGATCTGCTGAGTCAATTAGGCGTCTCAGCGATAGCCAACGTCGCAAGCCTCGAGGAGATCAGACGGGCCAAGGAGAAGCTGGACACGATCGTAAGCGCAAGTAATGACGCTATGGTCGCTATCAACGCTGCCGGACTCATCACTCTATTCAATCCCGCCGCAGAACGCATGTTCAGAAGGAGCGCACATGAGGTACTGGGCAAGTCAGCGGAATGTCTGATGCCGGAGGAGTATCGCGAGCGGCACCGAGAGCAGGTATGGCGGTATTTCTCGCGAGGTACGTCCAAGAGGCCGGCCGGGCGCGCAATGGAGCTGCCGGCCATCCGCAGCGATGGAGAGCGGTTCACGGTCGAGCTCTCGCTCGCCGAAGCCGTTATCGGTGACGAATGCCTGGCACTCGCCGTCATACGTGACATCACTGAGCGCAGACGCAATGAGGAGAGGCTGCGCCGACTGGGGCGGGCGGTCGATGCCGCCGCTGATGCGATAATACTGACACTCGCCGACGGGAAGATCATCCAGGTCAATCCCGCGTTTACAGACATCACCGGTTACTCCGCCGAGGAAGCCCTGGGCCGAACGCCCGGCATACTCAAGAGCGGCAAGCAGACCGAAGAGTTCTACAAACGCATGTGGGCAACGATCAGTAGGGGGGAAGTCTGGGCGGGCCGGCTCGTAAACAGACGCAAGAACGGTGCGCTTTACTTCGCGGAACTAACCGTCGCACCCATCACCGACGACGAAGGTAAGGTGACCGGCTACGTAGGTGTTCAACGAGATGTCACGCGTCAGGTCGAACGAGAAGAGGAACTCACGTTGGCAAAGGCTGATGCTGAGAAGGCACTTGGCAAGCTCCAGGAGGCACATGCCCAACTGCTTCAGGCCGACAAAATGGCGTCCATCGGACATCTTGCTGCCGGAGTCGCACACGAGATCAACAATCCGATAGGCTTCATCACCAGCAATTTGAACTCGCTCAACCAGTATGTAGCGGATATCGAACGCGTCCTGCGCGCCTACGACGAACTGCTTGACGAGTGCCGGCGCACCGCCGCTGTTCCAACCGCCAAAGTAGAAAAGGTCCTCAGTATTCGGAAGGCTGCGGACATCGACTACGTGATGTCCGACCTTGCAGACCTCATAACGGAATCCACCGACGGCGCAACGCGTGTTTGCCAGATCGTCGCCGACCTCCGTGATTTCTCACACGTCGATTCGCCCGACGTTGCTGATGCGGACATCAACGAGCTCATAGACAAGACGGTGAGCGTAGCCTGGAACGAGCTGAAGTACAAGACGGAGTTGCACCGCGATTACGGTGAAGTGCCGCTCATCCCGTGCTATGGAGGAAAACTGGGACAGGTGTTCCTCAACCTACTGGTCAACGCCGCACAGTCCATAGACGAACGCGGCGTGATCACCATTCGGACGGGGTGCAAGGAAGATCGGGTCTGGATCGAGATCGAGGACACGGGTCGAGGAATTCCGCAGGACAACCTCAGCCGGATCTTCGACCCGTTTTTCACCACCAAGGAAGTCGGCAAGGGAACCGGCTTGGGACTGCACCTTGTGCAGAACATCGTCCACGCCCATGGCGGACAGATAAGCGTTACGAGCGAGGTCGGGCGGGGCACCACCTTCCGCGTCGAGTTGCCCGTTTCCGGTCCGCCCGACGTCAAGGCGGGCGCCGACGCCGAGGCGAAGCCCGACGCCGCACAGGTTGTACAACGGTGAGCAGACAGCACCGGGCCAAGCGCACGACGAGGTACGCACAGCCCATGTCGTCGTCGAGCGCGCGATAGCGGAGAGCACTAGTGAATCAGTCGCCTGAAGTTGTGCAACAAGACAGCGACCCAACGTGCGGAGCGCCGACACACCCTGAAGTCGCTCCCGTGGACGGTATCGGTGTCGGCGAACCGTTAGAGCCGCGCGTACTTATCGTCGACGACGAGGCTGCAGTCCTCGGGTCGTTACGCCGATTGCTCCGACACGAACCTTACGAGTTGCTGCTGGCTGATTCCGGCGCCGCGGCGCTGAAACTGCTCGAGACATGCCCGTGCCCGGTCGTGGTATCAGACCAGTGTATGGCGGGCATGACAGGGATTGAGCTACTCGAGGAGGTTCGGCGGCGGTGGCCCGAGACCATCAGGATCATTATCAGCGGGTACTCAGCGATCAATACCATCATTGCAGCCATCAACGAGGGAGCGGTCTATAAGTTCCTCAGCAAGCCGTGGAATGATGAGGAGATCAAGGGCAATATCCGGCAGGCGCTGGAGCAATACGAGCTGGGAGTAGAGAACCGACGTATGAGCCGTGAAATCGCCGCCCAGAACGAGCGGCTGAGACGGCTGAACGCTGAGCTGGATCAACGCGCCGCCGACGCCTCAGCAGGCTTGAACTCCATTCAGGAACTGCAGGACGCGATTGCAGCCGGCGTGATAACCTTCGACGACTCCGAGCTCATCGTCGGCGCCAACCGCTTGGCCGGGGAGATGCTGTCGTCCGAAGTGGGACTCTGCGGCATGCCCGCGGGCGAGGTTCTACCCCCGGCACTGTATCAAGCCCTCTTCCCTGCAGATGGCGCCCGGGACGAGGCAGCGTCAGGTCGGTTGCAGTTCAGTGGATGCAACCTGCAGTGGCGTCTGCGGACCGTACACGACGGCACCCGCTCGCGCGGGCTGGTCGCAACGATTTGGCAAGAGGTGGAATGACCACGTCATCGGAAACCGATTTCGTGCGTCGGATCGAGGCCCTTCCGCCTCTCCCGGCCATAGCGCACACTATCTTAGCTGTCACCAGCTCCCCCGACGCTTCCGCACACCAGGTGGCACAAGCACTCCGCCAAGATCCCTCCGTCGCGTCGCGGATCCTCAGAGTCGCCAACTCGCCGTTTTACGGCGCAAGCCAAGAGATCACTCAGATCAGCCGAGCCGTCGTCATGCTGGGGGCCAGGGCCATTCGTAATCTCGTCCTCGGGATATGTGCTCGGAGTGCCTTGATCCCTTCAGCAGCACAAAGCCCAATGCATGGCGTTCTGTGGAGGCATTCGGTGGCGACAGCGACCGCCTGTGACCTGATTGCCCGCAGCACTCGGCGCATGCCGCCGGAGGAGGCGTTTCTCGCCGGCCTGCTGCACGATGCGGGCAAGTTGGCGATGGTCGGCTATGACGCCGACTTCATCAGTGCGGTTGCCGATAAGCGCCTCCCCGAAGCTGCCTGCCGTGACGCAGAACGGGATCGCTTCGGGATCGACCACGCCGAAGCAGGTTGTCAGATTCTTGCCAGGTGGGGCCTGCCGGAATCACTGTGCCGGGTGGCTGGCGATCACCACGCCGAAGCGTTCGAGCCCAGCGACAAAGGAGCGTTGCTGCTGGCCATCACCATGCTAGCCGACGACGTCGCCCACATCGCCGGGCACGCCCCGGACACGCCCGCCGGGAGTGAACGTCGCCTGGGCGATCTCGTCGCCTACTCGGGGCTGTCCGAGAGTGACGTGATCACCCTGTTCAGCGAACTGAACGCCCGTGCCGAAGACGCCTTCGACGCCCTCGGCGCCCGATGCGTGCAGCGATGCTCGCCCACGTTGCAGGGGCTTTCACGCATCCAATGGATCACGTGCGATGGTGCTTCCGGTCGCAGTCTTTCCATGGAGTACTTGACAAGCATCGGATGCGACATCCATCGCGTTAACGGTCCCGGGCTGTGCGTCGACCTGCCTACGGAGGACGCCATCTTCATAGAGCAGGCAGACGATGACCCCTCAACCGCCGTCGAATTGGCGTCGAAGCTGACGGGCGGCGGTTGCCGGAAGGTGGTCTTGCTTGGTGAACCCGGTGATGACGAAGTATGTCGCCGGCGCGACGCCACATCCGGCGCCGGTGTAGTCCCACGTGTGTTCACGGTGTTTGATATATCGTGGCTGGAACGGCAGTGGCAAGCGTGAACCCGGTCGTCTTAATAGTGGATGACGAAGCCCACGTGCTCCAGGCGCTTCAGCGCGTACTACGGCGCGACGGTTACGATATACGTGTCGCTGACGGTGGGCAGGCAGCCGTGGGTATCTTGAACAGCCAAGAGGTCGCAGTTGTCATATGCGACCAGCGCATGCCCGGCATGTCCGGGGCGGAAGTGCTTGCCGAAGCCTACCGACGCCAACCCGACGCGGTGCGTATCACGCTGACGGGGTACACGGATCTGGCCGCCGCCCAGGCGTCCATCAACGAGGGTAACGTCAGCCATTTCCTGCTGAAGCCTTGGGACGACGACCACCTTCGGGGCATCGTCCGCGACGGAGTACGCAAGTACCAGTTGATCCAGGAGCGTCGGAAACTCGAGGAGATGACCCGTCGACAGAAGGAGGAGCTTGAAACCTGGAATCATCGACTTGAGGAGCAGGTCCTACAACGGACACGGCTTCTGCGCGCTCAAAACGAGCGGCTCCAGCGCTTGCAGCGTGAACTCGAGCAGTCGTTGAGGGACACCCTACGCGTGATGGTCGGCATGCTCGACGCGACCAAACCCAACGTGGGCATCCATTCGAAACGCGTCAGTGAACTCGCCCGTGCCCTGGGAGAACGACTTGAACTGTCCGAAGAACAGCTACGCGACG